>JASFQN010000001.1:0-48175 GCA_050115425.1 Gammaproteobacteria bacterium
GAAAGCCCACCAACTCCAGGGATGACCATCCGCGCCCAGCCCCGGCGCGGCGAGCATGGCTCCGTGGCCGGTCGCGGCAAGGCGTTCAAACATGGCGCCGATGCCACCATAAAGCTTCCAGGGGAGGTACAGGCCAAGTCCCCAGGCGATGGCCATCATCATCATGCCCTGGAACATGCTGGTCCAGCCGACGCCCAACACGCCGCTGAAAAGCACATAGAGCGTTACCACGCCGTACGCGAGCCCCGCCCCCACCCACAACGGGATGCTGCCGTTGCTGACGGTCTCGAGGATGTAACCCGCGCCCGTCATCTGCAGGGTCAGATACGGTATGAACGCCACGATGCTCAGTACCGCCAGCAGCACGGACAGGAAGCCGCTGTCAAACCGGTGCGCGAGCAGTTCAGCCTGGGTCACGAAGCCAAAGCGCTCGCCAACGCGCCTTGTCTTGGGACCGATGAAATACATGGGAAGCAGGCCCAGGGCCCCGTAAGCGAGGATGAAATAGGCGGCACCGCCTCGCGAATAGGCCCAGCCGGGGCCACCAAGAAAGGCAAAGGAGGAAAAGATGGCTGCGCCCAGCACGAAGTAGAGCAGGAGTACATCCATTTGCCGGTCGCCAGCCACGAAGCCCGCCACGCTGGGTCGCATGCGCAGCCCGGGCAGGATACCGACCACCAGGACAACGGCCAGGTAGGCGAAACACACGCTCAGGGCAATACTGGAGTCACTCATGAATTGCCTCGCAGGTGGCTGGCAGCACACGACCCCTCCGAGTCGCGACGCTGCACGGTTCTAGTCTTTTCGGGTCTCTCCCAGATAGAGCCAAAGCAGGCCGCAAAACAGCACGATGATCCAGCCAATCACCCAGGCAAAGGAAAACGGCAACCCAAGAATCAGGGGGCGCACTCCGGGCACCAGCATGTAACCCGGCCAGATCAGGGCACCCGCGGTGAGTGCCACGATTGCCAGAAATACCGCCTGCCGGCGCTGCGAGAAATGACGTTTGCTCATCCCCCGTCACTCGTGTCCGGGTCAAAGAGTGCGACCCGGTTGCGCCCCCCCCGTTTCGCTTCATAGAGGCCCGCATCCGCACGATTGACCAACTCCGCAAGATCGTCAACGCCCTCTGCCACAACGGCAATGCCGATACTCACGGTATTTCGTAACGGCCCACGATGAGTGCTGATGGTCAGGGCCTCGACACTCTGCCTGAGCCGATCTGCGACATCCATGGCGACCTGCGCGGAGGTCTCAGGCAGCATGATGATGAATTCATCGCCGCCATAGCGGCCGATGATATCGAAATGGCGCAGATTGGTCCGACAACTGTTGGCCAGGTTCTTGAGTACCCGATCGCCGACATCATGACCGTACTCGTCGTTGATTTCCTTGAACTTGTCCACGTCCAGCAGGATCAGGGCCAGATTCCGGTCATAGCGCCGGCTGCGATTGAACTCCAGTTCGCCCAGTTCGAAGAAATAACGGCGATTGTGAAGGCCGGTCAATCCATCGGTTGTGGCGAGATTCTGTACCTCGGAAAACAGCCGCGCGTTGTCCAGACTCACCACCGCCTGACGGGCGAAAGCCGTTGCCGTGTCGATCTCCGACGCATCGAATGGCGTTGTACGACGCGCCAGAACCAGCAGGCTGAATTCGTCGCCACGTGAGACCAGTGGCACCAGGAGATACCGGAAATCGGCGAGCCCCTCGTCCAGCCGACCCCTGTCCGCCAATTCCTCGCCCGAGAGACATCGCGACTGCTGATAATGCCGCAGCTCCGCGAACAGCTGTTCGTGCGTATGAGGCAAAAGCCGCAACTGACGCTCATGTTCCGGATTCACGCCGAGTTCGGCGATCATGTGGATGTCGATGCCCTGCTCCATGTACAGCGCTGCCCAGTCGTAATCGACCATTCGGGACAACTTGGACATCAACTCCCCGGCAATTTCCTCGCCCTTGAGAGACGAGGACATGGCGTGGGTCAACTCAAGCAGTGTCTCGGCCCATCGACGCTGCTGCTGTTCGTCCTGGAGGGCATGTTCCCGCGCCATTCGGCGCCGCTGTGCCTGGAAAACCGCAAGCAGCAAGGCGCCGCCGGCGAGCACGTAACCCAGATAGGCCCACCATGTGAGCCAGGGTGGCGGAAGAACCTCTACCGTCATGCTTGCCGGTTTGCTGCTCCATGTAGTGCCATCGCTGGTCCCCTTGACCCTGAAGACATAAGTGCCGGGATCGAGATTGGTGTAGGTCACACGGTTCCGGGTACCGCCATCGCGCCATTCGTCGTCAAACCCCTGCAACTGATAGCTGAACCGGTTGCGATCTGGCGCGGCAAAATTGAATGCGGCGAACTCGAATGAAATGACGTTCTGGCGCCAAGTCAGCGTAATCTTGTCCAGGGCGGGAACCGGCTTGCCCAGGTCAACATCGTGATTGAATTCCAGAAAACGCGTGATTGCCACCCGGGGTGGCGGCGATTGCCGTTGGATGTCGGCAGGATAGAAGGCGTTGAATCCATTGATGCCACCGAAGAACAGTTCGCCGTCCGGGGCGCGATAGCATGCGCCGGCATTGAATTCATCCGCCTGGAGGCCATCCCGGGAATCGTAGTTGGTGAAGGTCCCCTTGGCGGGATCATATTGAGAGAGACCGCGATTGGTGCTGAACCACCACTTCCCGGTACCGTCCTGCAGTGCCCCGTAAACCGTGTCATTCGGCAAGCCGTCCTTCGTGGTGAATCGCTTTGCCGTGCCCGTGGAATAATCGAACAACACCAGACCGTTGGCGGTTCCCACCCAGAGCGTGTCACCTGAACCGGGGCGGATGGTCTGAATCGAATTGGCGAGATAATTGCCGGCGGCACCGGCCTCTGGCGTCACGCATCTGTCGGCTTTCTCGTCGAGTCTGCAGAGTCCGGCGTCGGTTCCAACCCAGAGTGTTCCGTCCGGACTCTGAGCGAGCGTGAGCACCATCGGTGAATTCAGCCCCTTGACCGGCAGCACGGCGGACAGTTTTCCGCTCGAGGAATCCAGACGATACAGCCCCAGCGCGGTTCCAATCAGCAAGCGGCCGTCGGCATCCTCGAAAATCACGTTGACGACATTGGCCTGCAGGTCGTCGGCGGAATGAATGATCTTGTAGGTCTTGAACTTGCCGGTAACGCGATCCAGGAGCCCGACTCCGTCATCGGTTCCAACCCAGACCCGATTGGCACGGTCCACGAAGACGAAGTCGGCCATGCTGCCTGGCGGGGAACCCGGCTTGTGATCGTCATGGCGGTAGTGCCGGAAACTTCCCGTTTCGCGATCCAGCCGATCCAGCCCCTTGCCGCTGGCGATCCACACGAAGCCCTGCTGGTCTTCCGCCATGGACCAGACGATGTTGCCCGACAGGGAGTCTTCGCGACCCGGCTGATGGCGGAAATGCGCGAACTGGCGGGTCGCGGGATCCAGGCGGCTGATACCTCCCGCGCCGGTGCCGATCCAGAGAATGCCCGTGCTGTCGCGATAGAGGGTCTCGATATTGTTGCCGCCCAGACTGGATATGTCGGCCGGGTCATGCTGATAGCGCTCCACCCGGCGCGTGTCCGGATCGAGATGCAGCAACCCGGCACCGTAAGTGCCGATCCAGAGACCGCCGTTCTCGTCGGGTAACAGAGCGCGGATCCTCGCGGCGGCCAGGTTGCCGTGTCCCAGGGTTTTCGCGCCCATGGCCGCGACCACCGTGCCATCGCCGGCCAATTCCAGGAGCGCCCCTTCGGCGCCGACCCAGGTATTGCCGCCGGGACCGGCCACGATGACATTGACGCTTACATTGTTCAGAAGTTCGTGCTTCTTGTATCGGCCCGATATGGGCCTGAAGGTTTTCCTGACGGGCTCATAGCGCGTGAGACCCGTGTAGCTGCCGACCCAGACGATCCCGCGAGCATCCTCATGGAGTGCCCAGATTCGGTCGTCTCGCAGCCCCTGCCCGGCCCCCTTGCCCGAATGGAAATGCTGGAAACGGTCGGTCCGGGGATCGTAGACATCCAGTCCGCCGTCCGTACCGATCCAGATCCTGCCGTCGCGCGATTGCATGAGGCACCAGACCGTGCCGTTGGACAGCTCGTGCGGGCCGGCGGTGCCCCGGCCGGCCGCCGGGAAATGCCGGAAGCGCCCGGTCCCGGGATCGTAGCGGTCCAACCCGCCAACGTTGGTCCCCACCCAGACGTGGCCCTCACGGTCCACGAGGAGACTGTTGATCAAGCTGCCGCTGAGATCGTGTGGCCCCTCACCCCGACGGAACACGGTGAAGCGATAGCCATCGAATTGATGCAGGCCATCCTCGGTACCGATCCACATGAAGCCACGCGGATCCTGGGCGATCGCGGTGACCGTGTTCTGTGCCAGACCGTCGGAACTGGTGAGATGGTCGAATTTCAGCGCGGTGCCGGGCGGCGCCGCCAGGGCAAGACAGCTTTGTGACAACAGGCACAAAAATGCGGCCAGATGTCGCCAACCAGTGCTCTGGGCCGTGGGCGGCCCATACTTCGGGATTCGCAACTCAAACACCGCGCTACCCTTTCTGTTGCCGGCCCCTCGCGGTGGCGTTGCGCCATCCGCCCGGCTTCCCCTCCACCGATTGACCATACCGCAATTTTGGCCCAAGGGATAGAGGTCGCCGCGGAAGCGCGCAACGGCTGTCACGGAATTGTCACATTCCTCTCACCCGACGGTAACATTGTGCGCTCATCATGCGCTCCGACATCCGGATCGGGTCATGGGGCCCGTGGATTCGCCGAGCACGCCGGCGGAGCACTTTCTGCGCCGGCATGACAACAGTGCTGTTGAACGAAAATACTCAGGAGTGAATCGAATGCGCAAGCAACTGGTTACCGCGGCGGTGGTCGCCGCCCTCGCCGGCTTTGGTGGCAACGCCATGGCCGACGAAAACACCAATGTCGGCGGCAAGATGTACTTTGACTTCAGCAACATCTCCGCTGATGTAAATGGCAACAACACCGACGCCACCGGTTTCGGCGTCGACGTGAAGCGCTTTTACCTGAGCGTGGATCACAAGTTCGATGACGTTTTTTCGGCCAACATCACGACCGACTTCAACTATCAGTCCAACGACGGTCGCACCCAGGTTTTCGTGAAGAAGGCCTATTTCCAGGCCAAGCTGACCGACGATGTCGCCGTGCGCGCCGGCTCCGCTGACATGCCGTGGATTCCTTATGTCGAACACCTGTACGGCTACCGCTACGTGGAAAACACCATCACCGACAAGCTGCACTTCGCAAACTCGGCGGACTGGGGCATGCATCTGGTGGGCGGCGACAAGAACGGCCTGAATTACCAGGTCTCGCTGGTCAACGGCAATGGCTACAAGAACCCCTCCCGCAGCAAGGGCATGGATATCGAGGGCCGTCTGGGCTTCGCACCCATGGACGGCATGCAGATCGCCCTGGGCGCCTACAGCGGCAAGCGCGGCCAGGACTTCGAGACCCGTTCCGCCGCGAATACCGCCTCGCGTGGTGACCTGCTGGTCGCTTATGCAAAGGACGGTATCCGCGTGGGGGGTGAATATTTCACCGCCAAGGACTGGGACACGACGCAGGCTGCGTCCGACAAGGCTGACGGCTTCTCCATCTGGGGCTCCATGCCGGTGAGCGAGACCTCCAATGTCTTTGCCCGCTTCGACACGGCCAAGCCCAGCAAGGATCTGCTGCCGGATTACAAGGACAAGTATTTCAACATCGGCCTTGAACTGAATCCGCGCAAGAATGTGAATGTTGCCTTCGTCTACAAGCGTGAGAAGAAGGACAATTTCAATGCACTGGGCGACAGCTTCAAATCGGACGAAATCGGCATTTTCACACAAGTGAAGTTCTGATCCGGGCCGATCGGAAAGCGCAAACGGCGGGCCTTGTGCCCGCCGTTCTTTATTCCCGCATTCTTCAAACGGTATGCGAACTCGGCCAGTCGGTAGCCGGGAACAGGAACCTGGGCACGACCTTCCTGCGGGTGCTTCGTTCACGCAACGAGGAGCGGTTGGCGGGGTACCAGCGGGCCACGGCGGCGTGGTATTCGGGAACAAGCCGCTCAAGGGCGGTGAACAGCCAATCCCGGTACTGAACCTTCACCAGCTTGTCGGTATAGCGGACCGCGCCGGTCACCTGCCCCGCATGGCGCTGGCGCAGGATCAGGCCCATATGCAGGGTCAACCGGTACAGATCCTTGTCATGCATCCGTCCGCCATACGGGTGCACAAGCACCAGCACGACATGCAACTGACGCCTGTTCGAACGTGACCTGAATACCGCATGCGGCACCGCCTTCAGTCCAGCGGCTTCAACTCCGCGGCTGCGGTTGCCCAGCAGGGCGGTCTGCACCAGATCGTATTCGGATTCCAGTACCTGGCACATCCGGTGCACCTGGCTGGCGCCGCGGATCCGCAGTCCTCGCAAACAGACCAGACAGCCTGTCACCACCAGCATCAGACCGGAGAGGAAAAGAGTCCACGGCCACACGCTTTGCGACAATCCCCGCACCCAGGCTCCGGTGGCAATGCCACCGGCACACGCCAGAAGCCCCAGCAGAACCATCAGGCACAATGCGCGACCGGCCAGAAATCCGTGTTCCGGCATATCCGTGTCAGATGAGGACCCACCCCCGCTGTGAGCACCAAGGTGTCCGCGGTGGCTGCAAAAGCGCACCGGACTGTCCGCATACAAGGCCAGACTCCTGGCCGGAATCGCATCCCCCATTCCCGTCTCCTCCCCAGGATCGGGATTTCAGTCAGCCAATCCGCCGCCCCCGGCGAATCTGCCCCCAGACGGAAACCTAGCTGGAATTACCCCATTTTGTCAAAGAGTTACCTGATTTATCTCATGTAACACGGGATGTTTTGGTAACCGGGACCCAGAAAGGACCTCAGGCACTGAATCGTGCGAGGAAGAGACCGAACAGGTGGGTAATGTATTCAAGGCTGTCTGTCAGCCGATGGTCACTGTCGAGCACATGCAAGAGCGCCTGATGTTCACGCGCGAAACGGATACCGTTCTGCACCGGTACAACGTCGTCGCGCCAACCATGCACGACCTCCACGTGGCAGCCCGGTGGCAGGCCAAGAGGCGCATCGTAGCCCGGCATGTAGACCGCGGGCGCCAGCAGGAAAAGCCCGGCCGGCTGCACTTTTTCGGCAGCCGCCAGCGAAACATAGGAACCCATGCTTGAACCGACCAACAGCAACGATTTGTGCCCGCCCCGGCAATGCGCAACCAATTTGTCGATACGAGGCTGTGGTTCGTCCATTCCCTGATAGTCGAGCGAATCGAAGGTCAGACCGCGCAACTTCAACAATTCGGCCATGCGGCTGATCTTCGTGCCCCAGGGACCACTCTCCTTGCCATGGCTGAAAACGATGTGGGGTGCGTCGGGCATGCTTCCTCCAGGTCGTGGCAATGCAAATCACCGGTTTATAACCCAGCGTCCTCGAACTCACAACTCGCATGCAGGCATCGGACTGTACTGTCAATTCGGCGCTCAACCGTGCATGGCATCCGGCTCGCCGCAATTTTCGAGAATGAACGCGCGGGCTTCATCCCGAAGCCTGATCGCGTCGGCCCAGCTCTCTCCACCCGGTCGAATGGGTTCGCCAATGCTGACTACAACGCGACCCGGTCGAGGGAACCATTCAGTGCCGCGCAGAATGGAACGCGTACCCTGCATGGCCATTGGCACGACGGGCACATGACCCCGAGCAGCCGCAACAAATGCACCCATGCGGAAAGCGCCCAGCCCTGCTCCGCGAGTGAATGTTCCCTCCGGAAAGAACGCCAGGGAGTCGCCAGCCGCCACAGCCGAAAACACGCGCCGGCTGTCCTCGGTCGCCCGGCCAGGGTCGAAGCGCTCGACAAACAACACGCCAAACCGCCTGAGCAGCAATCCCGCGAGGGGTCGACGGCTCAGCTCGGACTTGGCCAGGTAACGAAGCCCCCGCGGAATGACCGCGGCCACGAGAAAGGCATCCAGATAACTGGCGTGGTTGGCGACCAGGACAAAAGGTTCTTCGTCCGGCAGATTGTCCCATCCGCGCCGATCAATGTGAACGCCGGAGATTTTTGCCGCCCAACGGGCCACGAAATGGCATAGGGCCCAGCGCCATTCGAGGCGCGGCAGCAGCAATACGAATGTTCCGGCAACGGCTGTCGCCACCCCGAACAGGATCCAGGCGTAGCCGGCATAGAGCAGACTGACCGTTTGACGAATCCGGCTTCGCGCATGATTGGCGATCGATCGCAGCGTCAGGCGCGCGATCTGCCAGCGGAGCGCCGATGCCCTTTGACCAAGCCTGCCGGTACGGTAGAACTCGCGCGTGGCCGAGCGTCGAATCTTGCCGCTGGAAGTCTTCAGGACACTGTGCGGAGGAACCAGACGGATGTCGTCAGCCGGAATATTCACAGCCTCGACGGTCGCCGACCGAATGGCGTCGACCAGTCGACGGCGCTCGGCCGGTCGATCCTCACGGGTTTCGGCGACCACGACCAACCGTTCAATGCCCGAATCCGGATCGGGATCGCCAAACGCCGCCACGCATCCCTTGCGGACCCCCGGGATGCCGCCGATGGCTGCTTCAAGTTCGTAGGGATAGACATTACGGCCGCCTCGTACGATCACGTCCTTGACACGCCCCGTGACATGAATACCCCCGCCCGCCAGATAGCCACGATCCCCGGTTCGCAGCCATTCGCCGTCGAACAATTCGCGGGACAGCTCCGGCCGCCGGAAATAGCCGCGCGTCGCGGACGGTCCACGAAATTCAATGTGACCTTCCTGGCGCTCGGGCTGCTCACGACCGCCTTCGTCCAGAATGCGAATCTCGTAGTCCGCCAGCGGCGGACCGCAATTCACAAATGCACTGATGGCACGGGATGCAGTGTCCGGCGGTTGTGCCCTGCCCGTGCGGTTGAAGATTTCCCGGTCCACCCGGTCAATCAAGGCTCCGCGCCCGGGTGACGGTATGCATAACCCAACCCCTGCCTCGGCGAGCCCGTAGACGGGCGTCAAGGCCTCTGCCCGAAATCCGACCGGAGCTAGCGTTCGGCTGAACCGCTCCAGCGTTTCCGGACTCACCGGTTCGGCACCGTTGAACGCCACACGCCAACAGGCGAGATCCAGGCCCGCCGGTGGCTGCGCCTCCAGCGCCCTCAGACAGAGCTCGAAGCCGAAATTCGGCCCGCCGGAGATCGTCCCGCGATATTGATGAATCACCTGCAACCAGCGGACGGGATGCGAGAGAAATGCAAGCGGCGACATGAGGACCAGAGGCACCGAATAATAGAGACTCCCGAGCCAGGCGCCAATCAGCCCCATGTCGTGATAGAGCGGCAGCCAGCTGACCACCACATCCGAAGATGTCACTTCGAGCCGTTGGCCCATGACGCGAATGTTGGCCAACAAGTCCGCATGAGTCAGCATGACCCCCTTGGGATCACCGGTACTGCCGGACGTGTATTGCAGCAATGCCAGCGAGTCGCTCGTGGCCGAAAGACTGTCGATCTCCAGCCCGTGATCGGTGAGTTCCTCGACAGTCACAAAATCCCGCAGTCCCGGAGCTTCGGCGTGCAGCAGCCGCGCCAGCGACCTGGCCTCGCGGACGGTGACCAGCAGTGCCGCCTCCGCATTGGCGAGAATCCGGCCGTGCCGGCGCAAATGCTCCTCCAACTGCGAGGCCCGGCTTGGCGGATAGATAGGAACAGGAACGGCCCCGGCGTAAAGCGCCCCGAAGAAGGTCAACAGATAATCGCGCCCAGTGGGCAACATGATGGCGACGGACTTGCCGGGCACGATACCGCGGGCCTGCAGGCCGGCCGCGACGCAGCGCGCACCTGCGTGAAGCTGACGGTAGCTGAGGGACTCCGCCTGATCCCCGGTGCCAAGCAGATAGGCGTGGTTGCGATCGGGATGAGCCCGCACATGCCATTCCAGCACGTCATTCAGGGTGGTGACCTCGTCCGGGTTGCGCCACACGGCCTCGGCGACCAGATGCATCTCCGGCGCGCGTCGCGCCGCGCCACCGACCGGTGAAGACCGCAGCAGTTGTTCAAGTGCGCGCGGCGTATCAGCGTTGATCGCCTCCTCGGGCAACTCGACGCCAAAGGCCTGTTCGATTCGGAGAATGAGTTCCGCCCGGGCCAGACTGTCCAGACCAAGGTCCCGATCCAGGCGGCTGTCCGGCGTCAGCCGGTGCCGGCCACGCGCCCGTGGGTCGACTTCCCGGGCAAGACGATCCACCACCGCCAGCAATTGGCGCCGAACAGCCGTGGCATCGCCCTCCGGGCGAATCGACGTCGCGCCTGGCATGGCTTGCACCTCTTCTCCTGCGGGCCCGCGACCCGCATGCAAAGGCTTCGCAGGACACTCCTCAGCCCATACTCTGTGTCTAGCTCAAAGTCGGGAAAATGTCATTGACGCGGCCCAATGAAACAGTCGGCTCCGGAAAGGTCTGAGAGCAACCAGACGGCCGGCAATCAACACCAATGCACGAAAAGACAAGGCTGTTCCAACGCCGACGCCCTTTCGGGCCAGTCGAGGTCAGGAAGTCTGAGGAGACCGACAGGCCAGTGGCCTGTCGCAGCCCGGCTGGCGGGCTGGCCAGGGACGGCCTGCCCCGGGCTTTCCGTCGCGTCGCCGGGACGGCGGAGCAGGAAAGTGAACCGGAGGTTCAAATCCGCCGTTCGGCTGCCGTGAGGGCATGAAAAAACCCGCCAACGTGGCGGGTTTCTACAAGAAATCTGGTCGGGGTGAGAGGATTTGAACCTCCGACCACCTGCACCCCATGCAGGTGCGCTACCAGGCTGCGCTACACCCCGAATTCCGCTCTCGCGAAAGGACGCAAATGATACCGGAAGCAACTGAGCGGGGAAACCCCGGAAAATGTCCGGGCCAGCCGCTCGGGGACGCTCCGAGCGATCAGAGGTTCCCTAGTGCTTGAGAATGTGCAGAAGTTCTTCCAGCTCCGTGCGGAGCTGACGAACGATCTGCTGGCTCTGGGAGACGTCCTGTTTGTTGGCATCGCCGGCCAACTGCTGGCGGGCGCCACCAATGGTGAAGCCCTGTTCATACAGGAGTGCCCGGATTTGGCGGATGACCAGTACGTCGTGACGCTGGTAATACCGCCGATTGCCACGGCGCTTGACGGGCTTGAGCTGGGGAAATTCCTGTTCCCAGTATCTGAGGACGTGCGGCTTGACCGCGCAGAGGTCGCTCACTTCGCCGATGGTGAAGTAGCGCTTGCCCGGAATCGGGGGCAGTTCGTCATTATTCCCCGCTTCCAGCATAGGCCTCCACTCTCGCTTTCAGTTTCTGGCCGGGCCGGAAGGTCACCACACGGCGGGCGGTAATCGGAATTTCTTCGCCCGTCTTGGGATTGCGGCCGGGCCGCTGGTTCTTGTCACGCAGGTCGAAATTGCCGAATCCCGAGAGTTTCACCTGACGGCCGGCTGCCAGGGCCGAACGGACCTCCTCGAAGAACAGGTCCACCAGCTCCTTGGCTTCCCGCTTGTTGAGGCCCAGTTCCTCGAACAACGCCTCTGCCAGTTCCGCCTTGGTAAGTGCCATGACTCAGTCTCGTATTATTCCCTGCACATCATCGCGCAACCGGCCGATAACGGCCCCCATCACCTCGTCGATTGCGCTCTCAGTAAGAGTGCGCGAAGAATCCTGTAAAATCAAGCCTAAAGCGATACTTTTTCGTCCGGAATCTACTCCCTTGCCGCGGTACACATCGAAGATTCGCAGCTCCTTGAGGAGGTTCCCGGCCGCCTTGGTAACACAGTCCCTGATTCTGGCTGCCGACACACCCTCCTCGACCACCACCGCCAGATCCCGACGAATCGCCGGGAACCGCGAAATCGTCTCAAGCTCGGGTATGCTGGCCGACTGCAGAGGCCCGAGGGCCAGCTCGAACAGGTAGATTCCCGCCGGCAGATCAAGCCGGGCGCTCAAACGGGGATGCAGCCGGCCCACCCAGCCGAATGGCACCTGGTCCCGCAATACCCGCGCGCTTTGCCCGGGATGCAGAGCGACGTGCTCGGCGGCCTCGAAGTCGAACTCGGCCTCACGGTTGCCCACGGCCAGCAGCGCCTCCAGATCACCTTTGACATCGGCGAAGTCCGTTTCACGTTGTTGGAGGTCCCATTGCTCCGGATGCACGGGGCCAAAAACAAGGCCGGATATAACAGTTTCCTGTTTTATTTCAGAATGTTGCTCGATAAACCTCAGGCCGGTTTCGAATATTCTGACACGCGCCTGCTGGCGGTTCAGATTGTATTGCAGCGCTTGCACCAGACCCGGCCAGAGCATGCACCGCATGTGCGTCATTTCGGCGGTGATGGGATTGGCGAGCTCAATGCCACTGTTGCCGGTCAACGCCTCCTGCAGCTCGCGAGGTACAAAGCTATAGGTGATGACTTCCTGATAGCCACGTTCGACCAGGGGCGCACGCAGCCGTGAGAGGGAAAGCTGTCCCTCCGGCACAGGCTCCATCGGCTGAGTGGTGGGATATTGGGCAGGCTGTATGTGGTCATAGCCATAAATGCGCCCGACCTCCTCCACGAGATCCTCTTCGATTTCGATATCGAAGCGGTGGCCAGGGGCCTGGACGGTCCACCCTTCCTGGCCTGGGCGGGGCGGCATCGCGAGGCGGGTGAGAATGCGCTCGACATCGGCATCCGGAACCCGCATACCCAGAATGCGCTCAAGCCGCTGGCGGCGCAGGCTGATCGTGTTGCGGACCGGGAGTCTGCTCTTGTCAACGGATTCAACGACCGGACCGGGCCGGCCACCCGCGATCTCCTGCAAGAGAAGCGTGGCACGCTCCATGGCGCGCCGCTGCCCCTGGGGGTCCACGCCTCGCTCGAAGCGGTAGCCTGCGTCGGTGTGCAGACCCAGACGCCGCGGGCGGCCATTGATGGCTTCCGGGGCGAACCAGGCGCATTCCAGATACAGGTCCGTGGTGTCGGCCTGAACACCCGAGCCCTCACCACCCATGATGCCGGCCAGGCCGAGGACACGCTCATGATCGGCGATGACCAGCATGTCGGCGTCCAGCTTGACCATGCTGCCATCCAGCAGCTGCAATTCTTCGCCCTCCTCTGCCATGCGCACCACAATGCCTCCGCGTATCTGACGCAGATCGTAGGCGTGCATTGGCTGACCCAGTTCAAGCATCACGTACTGGGTCACGTCCACGGTGGGGCTGACAGGCCGGATTCCCGCACGACGCAGACGTTCGCACATCCACAGGGGTGTCTCGGCCGCCGGATCGACGCCATGGATCACCCGGCCGAGAAAAATCGGGCAGGCCGCCGGGGCATCCAGACGCACTGCCACTTGCACGTCCTGGACCGCCGGCACTTCGTCCGCGGCAGGCTCCGCAAGCTCAAGGTCATAGAGGGCGCTCACGTCCCGCGCCACGCCCAGCATGCCCAGGCAATCTCCCCGGTTCGGGGTGATTTCAATATCGATGACGCGATCCTCGCCACCCAGGTATTCGCCGACAGGCGTTCCCGGTCGGGCGTCCGTACCAAGCTCCAGGAGGCCACTGTGATCGTCGCCGAGACCCAGTTCCTTCGCTGAGCAAAGCATGCCTGCCGACTCCACGCCGCGGAGCGTGGCCTTGCGAATCCTTGTACCGTCCGGCAGACGCGAACCGGGCAATACGACCGCTGCCCGCATTCCCGGCCGGACATTGGGTGCGCCGCAGACAATCCGGGACTCCTTGCCGGCGCCGACGTTCACCCGACAGACCGACAGTTTGTCGGCATCGGGATGCCTTTCCACCTCGACGACCTCACCGACCACGATGTCGTCCAGTGCCGGCGCCGCGGGTTCGACCGCAGCAACCTCGAGCCCGGCGAGGCTGAGACGGTCGGCGACCGCCTGTGCATCGTCGGGCACCGCCACAAATTCCTTCAACCATTGGTAGCTGACTTTCATTCCGGTCCCCGTCCGCGCCTTATCGGAACTGCTTCAGGAAGCGCAGATCATTGTCGTAGTTCATGCGAATGTCGTTGATGCCGTAGCGAAGCATTCCCAGGCGCTCCACGCCGATGCCGAAGGCCCAGCCTGTCCAGGTCTCGGCATCCACGTCGCAAGCCTTGAGCACATTGGGATGAACCATCCCGCAACCAAGAACCTCGAGCCAGCCGGTCTGTTTGCACACGCGGCAGCCACCGCCATTGCAGAACAGGCAGGAAATGTCGACTTCTGCTCCCGGCTCGACAAAGGGGAAATAAGACGGTCGGAAACGCAGCTTGAGCTCGCGTTCGAAAAAGTTCTCGAGAAATTCCTTCAGAATGCCGCGCAGGTGCGCCATGCTGACGTCGCGGTCCACCAGCAGCCCTTCCACCTGGTGAAACATCGGCGTGTGGGTGACGTCGTAGTCGTGCCGGAAAGTCCGGCCCACCGCAATGATCCGGATAGGCGCACCGCGCTTGCGCAACGCCCGGATCTGCACCGGCGAGGTGTGCGTCCGAAGCAGCATCGGACGATCCTTCAGGTAGAAGGTATCCATGTCGGCGCGAGCCGGATGATCCGGCTTGAAATTCAGGGCATCGAAGTTGTGGAACTCATCCTCGATCTCGGGGCCGGTTTCCACTCCGAAACCCAGTCCGCGAAAAAGGTCCCCTATTCGGTCGAGAATGCGTGTCACCGGATGCAGTCCGCCGGGCGCATGCCCCCGCCCCGGCAGGGTCACATCAACGGCTTCCCCGGCCAGGCGCGCCTCAAGCCCGGCCGCCTCAAGAGCCGCCTTGCGTGCCTCGAGTCCGGCTGCCACCTGTTGCTTGGCGCGGTTGATGCGCTGCCCCGCTTCGGGCCGCTCCTCGGCAGGCAGCTTGCCCAGCTGCTTGAGTTGCGCGGTGATCACGCCCTTCTTGCCGAGATAATGGACGCGCAACTGATCCAGCGCGGCCAGGTCGCGCGCCTCGCCTATGGCGCGTTCGGCGTCCGCTATCAGGTCGTCAAGGCCTTCCACTCAGATTCTCCCGATGCTCCCCGGCGCACCGCTGCGGGTCCGCCAAAAGCAAGAAAGGGGAAAGGTATCGAGCCTTTCCCCTCTCCGCTGATCCGGTCGAAGTGCGCGCGCAAACGCGCCCCTGAACCGATTTTAAGCCAGGCTCGCCTTTGCCTTTTCCGCCAGGCTGGCAAAGCCGGCCTTGTCGAACACGGCAATATCGGCCAGGACCTTGCGATCCAGCTCGATATCCGCCTTCTTCAGGCCATTCATGAACCGGCTGTAGGACAGACCGTTCTCGCGCGCTGCGGCGTTGATACGCACGATCCACAAAGCGCGGAACTGGCGTTTGCGCTGCCGCCGGTCACGATAAGCGTATTGACCCGCCTTGGTCACCGCCTGTTTGGCGGAACGGTAGGCCTTGCGACGCTGGCCGTAGTAGCCCTTTGCCTTGGAAAGGACCTTGTTGTGCCTGGCGCGGGCGATGACGCCACGTTTTACTCTCGCCATGGTTCAGTCCTCCTCAGGCGTACGGAAGCATGCGACGGACGGCGCCCAGGTCGCTTGCATCAATGTGGGCATCCGCGCGCAACTGCCGCTTCCGCTTGGTGCTTTTCTTGGTCAGGATATGGCGGTGATGGGACTGGCCCCGCTTGAAGCCACCGCCACCCGTGGGCTTGAACCGCTTGGCGGCGCCCCGGTTGGATTTCATCTTGGGCATTTCAACTTCTCCATTTGTCAGCCTGGTCCTTCCGTCAGAAAGGGACGAAAGCGTTTCAAAAACCAGGGTCGGAACCGGCTTGCCGGTCCGATTTTTCTAATGCAGCCGTGCGGCTACTTCTTTTTCGGGCCGAGAACCATCACCATCTGCCGGCCTTCCATTTTCGGGTATTGCTCGACGATCGCCAATTCAGCCAGATCATCGCGCACCCGCTCCAGCAACTGACGACCGAGATCCTGGTGCAGCATCTCGCGCCCGCGGAACCGCAGGGTCACCTTGGCCTTGTCCCCTTCCTCCAGGAAGCGGGTCAGGTTACGCATCTTGACCTTGTAGTCCCCTTCGTCCGTCCCCGGACGAAATTTCACTTCCTTGACCTGGATCTGCTTCTGCTTGCGCTGATTGGCCTGGGCCTTCTTCTTCTGTTCGAAGAGGAATTTGCCATAGTCCATGATCCGGCAGACCGGAGGGTCCGCATTCGGCGAAACCTCCACGAGATCCAAACCCGCTTCTTCGGCCACCTCCAATGCATCGCGGAAGGACTTGATGCCCATCTGCTCGCCCTCTTCGTCGATCAGGCGAACCTGTGATGCATTGATTTCCCGGTTGCGCCGAGCACGTTTATCCTGAGCGATATTTACATCCTCCAAACTTAAGAAACCGCCGACCCGTCCCCCGGCATTCAGTGTCCGGGCTCAAGCCGGTGGTTCCTGAATTTCCCCATCCGAAGCACGCGGATCAATCGCCTCGGCCCAGCCGGGCAATTTCGGAGCGAAGTCTCCCGATCAGCTCGTCCAGCGACATGCTGCCGAGATCCTCGCCACCCCGCGTGCGTACGGATACGGAATCGGACTCCATCTCGCGGTCCCCGACCACCAGAAGGTAAGGGACGCGCTGCATCGTATGCTCGCGAATTTTAAAGCCGATCTTCTCGTTTCTCAAGTCCGACTCGACCCGAACACCCTGATTTTCCAGCAATTCAGCCACCCGGGCCGCGTACTCTGCCTGCCGGTCGGTGATATTGAGCACGACCGCCTGCACGGGGGCCAGCCAGAGCGGCAGGGAGCCCGCGTAGTGCTCGATCAGGATACCGATGAATCGTTCCAGTGAACCCAGGATGGCGCGGTGCAGCATGACAGGCACGCGCTTGCTGCCATCTTCTGCCACGTAGGTGGCGCCCAGGCGCTGCGGCATGGAAAAGTCCAGCTGCATCGTGCCCAGTTGCCAGACACGGCCGATGGAATCGCGCAGCGAAAATTCAATCTTTGGTCCGTAGAACGCGCCCTCACCGGGCTGAAGCTCCCAATCCAGGCCGGTTTCGTCAAGCGCGCTCTCCAGCGCCCTTTCCGCCTTGTCCCAGATTTCGTCCGAGCCGACCCGCTTCTCGGGCCGAGTGGACAGCTTGACCAGCACGTCATCGAAGCCGAAGTCCCGGTACACCGAATACAACAACTCGATGAACGAGGACACCTCGCCGCCGATCTGCTCCTCGGAGCAGAAAATGTGGGCGTCGTCCTGAACGAAATTGCGTACCCGCATGAGGCCGTGGAGCGTCCCGGACGGCTCGTTGCGGTGGCAGGAGCCGAATTCCGCCATCCGCAACGGCAGTTCCCGATAGCTGTGCAGCCGCGTGTTGTAGATCTGGATGTGCCCCGGGCAGTTCATCGGCTTGACTGCGTAATCGCGATTCTCCGACTGCGTATAGAACATGTCGTCGCCGAACTTCTCCCAGTGCCCGGATTTCTCCCAGAGCACCCGGTCCATGATCTGCGGTGTGCAGACTTCCTGATAGCCCGCCTTGCGCAGACGCTCGCGAATGTAGTCACGAATCACGGTGTTGATCAACCAGCCCTTGTCGTGCCAGAAGACCATCCCGGGCGCCTCTTCCTGGGTATGAAAGAGATCCAGAATCCGGCCGAACCGCCGATGGTCACGCTTCTCGGCTTCCTCGAGGCGGTGCAGGTAGCTCTTGAGGTCCTTCTTGTTGGACCAGGCCGTGCCATAAATGCGCTGCAACATTTCGTTATTTGAGTCACCTCGCCAGTACGCACCGGCCACCTTCATCAGCTTGAACGCCTGGAGCGCGCCGGTATTGGGCACGTGCGGGCCGCGGCAAAGATCCATCCAGTCGCCCTGGCGATAAATCGATATCTGCTCGTGGGCGGGCAGATCGCGGATGATTTCCGCCTTGTACTTCTCGCCGATATCCTCGAAATGCTTCGCCGCTGCCTCGCGGTCCCAGACCTCGCGCTTCACTTCCAGGCCGCGCCCGGCGATCTCATGCATCCGCGCCTCGATCTTTTCCAGATCCTCCGGCGTGAACGGCTTGTCGCGGGCGAAGTCGTAATAGAAACCGTTTTCGATTACCGGACCGATCGTGACCTGGGTGTCCGGATAAAGCTCCTGGACGGCGTGCGCCAGCAGGTGTGCGGTGGAATGGCGGATGATTTCCAGGCCATCTTCGTCGCGATCGGTGACAATCGCCACCTCGGCATCGTCATCCACGACGTGACTGGTATCCACCAGGCTGCCATTCACCTTGCCGGCCAGCGCGGCCTTGGCCAGGCCAGGGCCAATATCGGCGGCAATGGCGTGAATGGAAACAGGGGCGTCGAAACGGCGTTCGGAGCCGTCGGGAAGGGTGATGACTGGCATGGTCTGTCTACCTCTTGGTGGCCGCTACGAATCGGCCAGGTCTTGCCCGGGCCCCGAGGGGCCCGCCGAAACAACAAGGCACCGCGAAAGCGGTGCCCTGCCGGGAATCTGGTAGGCGCGATTGGATTCGAACCAACGACCCCCACCATGTCAAGGTGGTGCTCTAACCAACTGAGCTACGCGCCTGCTGCCCCGCCGGTCACGGCGGGGACGGGAAAGATACCGCAACCGTCTTCGCCGGGCAAGGCTTGGCGGACGAAAGTCAGCCCGTGGCCTGTTCTTCGGGCAATCCGAGCTCCGATTCACGCATGCGGTGAATGCGATCACGCAGGCGCGCGGCCTCCTCGAACTCCAGATCCCGGGCATGCTGGTGCATCTTCTGCTCCAGCCGCTCGATCTCGCGGGCCAGCTGCGCCGGCGTCATGTCGGCATATTCGCCTCGGGAGTCAGCCGCTCGCAGACGCTCGGCGACGACCACGCCGCCCTTGCTGTAGGCACCCTCCATGACATCGGCCACTGCCTTGCGGATGCCCTGCGGGGAGATGCCGTGTTCTTCATTGAACGCCAATTGCTTTTCCCGTCGCCGCTGGGTCTCGGCCAGTGCCCGCTCCATGGAGCCCGTCATGCGCTCCGCATAGAGAATCGCGGTACCGTTCAGATTCCGCGCGGCCCGGCCAATGGTCTGGATCAGTGAACCTTCCGAGCGCAGGAAACCCTCCTTGTCGGCATCCAGGATGGCGACCAGAGAGACCTCCGGCAGATCCAGGCCCTCGCGCAGCAGGTTGATGCCTACCAGTACGTCGAATTCGCCCAGCCGCAGGTCGCGGATGATCTCGGCGCGCTCCACAGTGTCAATATCGGAATGCAGATAGCGCACCCGAATACCGTGTTCCTGCAGATAGTCGGTCAGATCCTCGGCCATGCGCTTGGTCAGCGTGGTCACGAGCACCCGCTCGTTGCGCTCCACCCGGCCATTGATCTCCGACATGAGATCATCCACCTGGCTGCGAACCGGGCGCACGTGTACCTGGGGATCGACCAGACCCGTGGGACGCACCACCTGCTCGGCAATCGCATCGGCGTGTTCCAGCTCATAGGGGCCCGGAGTGGCAGACACATAGATGGTCTGCGGAGAAAGATGTTCGAATTCATCGAAGCGCAGCGGTCGGTTGTCGAGTGCCGAAGGCAAGCGGAAGCCATACTCGACCAGCGTCTCCTTGCGCGAACGATCCCCCCGATACATGCCGCCGAGCTGCGGAATGGTCACGTGACTCTCGTCAACCACGAGAAGCGCCTCCGGCGGCAGGTAGTCGAACAGCGTCGGTGGGGGCTCACCGGCGGCGCGCCCTGAAAGGTAGCGCGAATAATTCTCAATGCCTGAGCAATACCCCAGCTCCAGCATCATCTCCAGGTCAAAGCGCGTACGTTGCTCGAGCCTCTGAGCCTCGACCAGCTTGTCGATCTCGCGCAGTTGCGCCAGCCGCTCGCTCAATTCCACCTTGATCTGGTCAATGGCACGCAGCAGATTGTCGCGCGGCGTGACATAGTGGCTGGTCGGAAAGATGGTCACGCGGGGTATGCGCCGCAGAACCTCCCCGGTCAGGGGATCGAAATAGCTCAGGGATTCGATTTCGTCGTCGAACAACTCCACCCGCACCGCGTCGCGCTCCGACTCGGCGGGAAAGATGTCGATCACCTCGCCACGCACCCGGTAGGTACCCGCGCTCAGATCCATTTCATTGCGCTTGTATTGAAGCTCCGCCAGCCGGCGCAGGAGCTTTCGCTGGTCAATCCGGTCGCCGCGGTCGAGATGCAGCACCATGCTCAGATAGGCCTGGGGATCGCCGAGGCCATAAATGGCGGAAACGGTGGCGACGATGATCGTGTCCTTGCGCTCCATGATCGCCTTGGTCGCGGACAGCCGCATCTGCTCGATATGGTCGTTGATGGATGCGTCCTTCTCGATATAGGTGTCGGAGGACGGGACATAGGCCTCCGGCTGATAGTAATCGTAATAGGACACGAAATATTCCACGGCGTTGCGCGGGAAGAACTCACGCATTTCGCCGTAAAGCTGGGCCGCCAGTGTCTTGTTGGGCGCCAGCACCAGGGTGGGGCGCTGTTGGGCCTGGATGACATTGGCGATAGTGAAGGTCTTGCCCGACCCGGTCACGCCGAGAAGCACCTGCTTGGCCAGACCGGCCTCGAGCCCTTCATTGAGCTTGCGGATGGCCTCGGGTTGATCGCCTGCCGGCGAATAATCCGAATTGATCTCGAATCCTGCGTTCATGACTGGAGCTTCAGCGCAGTCACCCGGGTCCGGCCAACAGAAAGCAGGCGCTTGTGTCGCCGCGCACGCCGGATGCGCCCGGGTGAATTGGAAAGAGTACAAGTTTATAATGATACGCTGATTTTTTGTGGTTTATCCAAGGGGTTTCATCTTGCCTTCCGAACGCGTCAAGCAGCTTCAACCTTCACCCACCCTGGCCGTTACGCAGCGCGCCGCCGAGCTCCGCGCCGCCGGGCGCGACATCATAGGCCTTGGTGCCGGGGAACCGGACTTCGACACGCCGGAACACATCAAGCAGGCCGCCATCCAGGCGATCAGGGACGGCCGCACCAAGTACACTGCGGTCGACGGAATTGCCGAGCTGAAGACCGCCATCATCGACAAACTCAAGCGCGACAACGGCCTGGCATTCGAGTCCAGCGAAATTCTTGTCTCGAACGGGGCCAAACACAGTCTGTTCAACCTCTGCCAGGCACTCATCAATCCCGGCGACGAGGCGGTGATCCCGGCCCCCTACTGGGTATCCTACCCCGCCATGGTGGAACTGGCGGGCGGCCGACCGATCGTGATCCGCTCCAGCATCGACCAGCGCTACAAGATTACCGCCGAGCAACTGGAAAAGGCTCTGACCCCCAAAACCCGTCTGGTTTTCCTCAACAGCCCGTCCAACCCGACCGGGGTGGCCTACAGCCGCGATGAACTAAAGGCGCTGGGCGAGGTTCTGACGAAGCACCCCGATGTGGTCGTGGCCACCGACGACATCTACGAACACATCCTCTGGGGTGCCGAACCCTTCTGCAATGCATTGATGGCCACCCCCGGTCTCAAGGAGCGCGCCGTCGTTTTCAATGGCGTCTCCAAGGCCTACTCCATGACCGGCTGGCGGATCGGCTATGCCGCGGGCCCCAAGGCTCTGATCGGCGGCATGAAGAAGATTCAGTCGCAGAGCACGTCCAACCCCTGTTCGATCTCGCAGGCGGCCGCGGTCGCGGCGCTCGACGGCGACCAGGGCTGCGTGGCCGACATGGTCAAGGCCTTCCGCGAACGTCACGATTTCGTGGTCGGCGCCCTGAATGGTATCAGGGGCGTCAGGGCCATCCCCTCCGACGGTACGTTCTACAGCTTTCCGGATGTCAGCGAGGCCATCGCGGCACTGGATGGCGTGGATGACGACCTGCAACTGGCCGAATATCTCCTCAACGAAGCCAACGTGGCCCTGGTACCTGGCTCAGCCTTCGGCGCGCCGGGTCATATGCGGCTGTCCTATGCCACGAGCATGGACAATCTGCACAAGGCCATGGAGCGCCTCGGCGAGGCACTCGGCTGAGATGACAATATGCTTCCGGGGCCGGTTGACCGCCCCCGGAGGCTCCATTAGTATATGCGGCCTCTTGCAGAACACTTCCCCGGTAGCTCAGTCGGTAGAGCGGGTGACTGTTAATCACTAGGTCGGCGGTTCGAGCCCGTCCCGGGGAGCCAGATTTCCTTGCAGGAATGCACAAAAGCCCAGGCAGAGACCTGGGCTTTTGTTTTCAGAGCGCTTGTCGGACAGCGCGTGTCAACCGGCACTGCCCGCCTTTTGCGTCTCGACTTCCAGCCGCCGGGCCACACTGCGCAGATAATCCGAAAAGCGATCACCCAACTCCGGATGACGCAAGGCCATCTCCACCGTAGCCTCCAGATAACCCTCCTTGGAACCGCAATCGTACCGGACCCCTTCGAAATCGAAGGCATACACGGATTCATGGTCCAGAAGACCGGCGATGGCGTCGGTCAGCTGAATTTCGCCGCCGGCGCCTTTCGGCGTATTGCGCAACAATTCGAAGATACGGGGGGTAAGAATGTAGCGGCCGACCACCCCGAGATTCGAGGGCGCGTCTTCCGGCGCCGGCTTTTCGACGATTCCGCTGATTCTGTGGAGAGCTCCGCTGCCGGAGTCCGGCTTGACAATGCCGTATTTCCGGGTGGCTTCGCGATCCACCTGCTGGACACCCAGAACACTCGATTCCTTTTTCACATACTGATCGCGCATCTGCGCCAGGCAGTTGGCCCCGTCATTGTAGATCAGGTCGTCAGCAAGGATGACGTAGAACGGCTCATCGCCGACCACCGGTTCGGCGCACAGCACCGCATGCCCGAGACCCAGAGCCTGAGCCTGACGAATGTAGACACAACTGACCTCGGGCGGAATGATGTCGCGTACCAGGGCCAGTTTTTCCTTGTCACCACGCAGTTCCAGCTCGTTTTCAAGCTCATAGGCATGATCAAAGTGATCCGGGATCGCGCGTTTGGTCCGCCCGGTTATGAAAATCAGCACTTCCGCCCCGGCGCTGACGGCCTCCTCCACCGCATACTGGATGAGGGGTTTGTCCACCACCGGCAGCATTTCCTTGGGATTTGCCTTGGTGGCCGGCAGGAAACGGGTGCCGAGACCGGCAACCGGAAACACCGCCTTGCGGATTTTCTTGCTCACCGTTCCACCTCTTCCATGTTGCCTGACAAGGCGGGCATTCTACCCCAGCGGCAGATGCGGGCCCAAAGGCCCGTGTGACAAGAAGGAAGGGCCCCGATCGGGGCCCTTCACCGGAACGCCTACTTGCCGTCTGACGCCTTGCCGTCCAGTGCGGCATCACCGACAGTAATATGGTCCCTGTTCTGGGCCACCGTGACCTCGCCGATGCCCTTGACCAGGGTCAGGTCGTCGGCCGAGCGAAACGGCCCGTTCGCCTTGCGATAGGCGACGATGGCCTGCGCCTTGGCCCGGCCCACGCCGTCCAGCACCTTGGCCAACGTCGCGGCATCCGCGGTATTCACGTTCACCGTGGTGGCGGCCAACACCTGCGAGCCGAAACCGAGCATGAGAGCCAGACAAAGGATTCTTCCAATCTTCAACATCGGGTACTACTCCCTTTTGTTGCATTCAATCGCGGCAATCCCGCCGGGATTGCCCCCCTTTGATGCGCACGGAAAAACCGCGCGCGGGGTGATGGTAACAAATGGGAATTTTCTCGCAAACCCGTATCAGACGCGGACCGAGTGCCCCGCGTTGGAAACGGTGGGCAGAATCGGCAGAGCGATGTCGAATCGCGCGCGGGTGCTGTTCCAGGTCTTGCAGCTCGGGCACTGCCAGAGCAGCGCCTTGCCGGTGAAACCACATTCCCGGCAGCGATAGCGGGGCCCGGTCTCGAGAAAGTGACGCAGCGCTGCCAGCAGACGCTCGGTGGCCGGCCCGGACTGTTCCAGGTCTTCGTCGGTGAGCAACTCGATGAGTTCCGACAGACCACGAAGTCCGGGCGACTCGCGCAGGTAATGAGCTACGCATTCCCGCGCTACCGGATCCTTTATACTCGGATCAATGATGGCCGCAAGAGCAATCTGTGTGGTGGCCTCCTCCGAGTCGTCGCGCAATTCCTCAAGCGTTTCGGTGAAGCCATCCGGGTTTTTGATGTCGCGGAAAAGCCTGTAGAGGGTGCCAAGCACATCGGCCGCCAACTCGATGTCCAATTCCAGTGCACGGCGGAGATTGCGCACGGCGGTACGCGGCTTGTCTTCCAGACGCGCCACCGTGGCCTGCATGATGCAGGCGCGCACACAATCTCGATCGAATGTCTGGGCCCGCTTGAGATACTTGCGGCACTGCTTGAGGTCATGGACGGCCAATCGGGCATCGGCCAGTTCGCAATAGTACTGGGCGATGACCTCATGTTGCGAGACGCCCGTAGCCATTTCCAGGCGCCGGCACATGGTGATGGCCTGTTCCCAGTCCTTCTGCTGTTCGTAGATCGTCACCAGGCTGCGCAGCGCCGGCTCCATGTGGGCGCGGACGTCCGCGAGCTCCAGGAACAGATTCTCCGCGCGATCAAAAAGACCGGCCCGCATGTAATCCTCGCCCAATGCGAAGAGCGCCTGGTAGCGGTGATTGCGGTTGAGATTCGGACGCGCAATCAGATTCTGGTGAATACGGATGGCACGGTCCACTTCCCCGCGGCGGCGAAACAGACTGCCCAGCGCGAAGTGCGTCTCCACCGTCTCGCTGTCAACCTCGACCATGCGGATGAAGACTTCGATCGCCTTGTCCGGCTGCTCGTTGAGCAGATAGTTGAGGCCCCGGAAATATTCGGCACTGACCCCACCGCCTTCCCGTCCATTGCGCCTCGGGCGGATACGCCCCAGCAGCCAGCCCGCGGCAACCGCCACGAACAACAGGCCACCAAGAAGCAGACGGGAATCAGTGGGCATCGCGAATGGGTATGCTGCGCAGGTTGTTGACCTCGGCCTCGGCCATCTTGACCGCGTGCTTCAGCCGCGCCCGTTCGCGGCGCAACTTGATGATGCTGCCCAGGCTCGCCAGGATGCCCAGCACGACACCCACAGCAACCGCAGCCAGCAGCAGTACGGGAAGATAAACCGGAACCTGGCCCACCAGGACATCGAGCTGGACCATCTGGACGTTCTTCCAGGCGAATGTCGCGGCAAGCACGGCCACCAGCACAAGCAGCACCAGCTTGAGTATGCGAAGCATGGGACGCGCCCTCTTGTCGCTTGCGGGATCCGGCCTCTCACGACGCCCCCAAGAGCACCGGAATCAGGCGATATTTAACACGAAGCAGCAGGGAAATGACAGCCGCCAACGCACCGGGGACGTCGGTGGACTGCCGAATTCAGTCGCTCGGGAAAGATGAACTGCCGTCAGCCGGCTGACGCACTCTTGCCGGCGGGAACAGCCATTCCTTCATTGACACGCTCACGAAGATCCTTGCCCGGCTTGAAATGGGGAACATACTTGCCGGGAAGCGCCACTGCCTCACCGGTCTTGGGATTGCGCCCCATCCGCGGGGGCCGGAAATGCAGCGAGAAACTGCCGAAACCCCGAATCTCGATGCGCCGCCCGCTGGAAAGCGCGTTGCTCATCTGTTCAAGGATGGCCTTGACTGCCAGCTCCACATCCTTGCCGGCCAGGTGGGATTGCTTGCGCCCCAGAATCTCGATCAGTTCAGATTTGGTCATATTCTTATAATCCTGTCCCCATGCTGCCCTATACGCCGACTTCTGAGGTGCGCAATGGCAACGGCAAGACAAGTTAATGGGGCGACCGGCCCGCAGCCGGTCGCCCCGGACCCTCAGGAGTCCTTGTTGGCCATCTGCTCCTTGAGCAGATCGCCCAGGGTGGTCGTGCCACCGGCCGACGACTTGGAGTAATCCTCCACGGCGCGAGCCTCTTCCTGGATTTCCTTGGCCTTGATCGACAGCGTGACCGTGCGGTTCTTGCGATCGACGCCGACAAAGCGGGATTCCACTTCATCACCGACATTCAGCACGCTGCGCGCATCCTCGACACGCTCGCGAGAGAGGTCGGAGGCTCGCAGGTAACCCTCGATGCCATTGCCAAGGTCGATATTCGCACCCTTGGCGTCGACTTCCGTTACGGTGCCCTTGACGAAGCTGCCCTTCGGATGATCGGCCAGGAAGCTGGCAAACGGATCCTTGTCGAGTTGCTTGACACCCAGGGAGATGCGCTCCCGCTCGGGATCCACCGAAAGAACCACGGCTTCGACTTCGTCGCCCTTCTTGTAGTTGCGCACCGCTTCCTCGCCCGGGATATCCCAGGAGATATCGGAGAGATGCACCAGGCCGTCGATGCCGCCATCCAGGCCCACGAAGATGCCGAAATCGGTGATCGACTTGATCTTGCCGGAGATGCGGTCGCCCTTGTTGTGGGTCGCGGCAAATTCGTCCCAGGGATTGGGCGTGCACTGTTTCATGCCCAGGGAGATACGGCGGCGTTCCTCGTCGATGTCGAGAACCATGACCTCGACTTCGTCACCTACCTGGACCACCTTGGCCGGATTGACGTTCTTGTTCGTCCAGTCCATCTCGGAAACATGCACCAGACCCTCGACGCCCTCTTCGATTTCCACGAAACAGCCATAGTCGGCCAGATTGGTGACCCGGCCAAAGATGCGCGCGCCCACCGGATAGCGGCGGGAGATATCCACCCAGGGATCTTCACCGAGCTGCTTGAGGCCGAGAGAGACGCGGTTGCGCTCGCGATCGAACTTGAGCACCTTCACCTCGATCTCGTCACCCACGTTGACGACTTCCGAGGGATGCTTGACACGGCGCCAGGCCATGTCGGTGATGTGCAGCAGACCATCGATACCGCCCAGGTCCACGAAGGCGCCGTAATCGGTGAGGTTCTTGACGATACCCTTGACGATGAGGCCTTCCTGAAGACTTTCCAGCAACTGCTCGCGCTCGGCGCTGTACTCTTCCTCGACCACGGCGCGGCGGGACACCACCACGTTGTTGCGGCGGCGATCGAGCTTGATCACCTTGAACTCGAGTTCCTTGCCCTCGAGATAGGTGGGATCGCGAACCGGGCGCACATCGACCAGCGACCCGGGCAGGAAGGCACGGACTTCGTCGATGTCCACGGTGAAACCACCCTTGACCTTGCCGCTGATGTAGCCGGTCACGATCTCGTTGGCCTCGAAGGCCTTCTCAAGGCGGTTCCAGGCACGAGCACGCTTGGCCTTCTCGCGGGACAGACGGGTCTCACCGAAGCCGTCTTCCACGGCATCCAGCGCCACTTCCACCTCGTCGCCCACGGAAATTTCCAGCTCGCCGTCTTCGTTGTAGAACTGCTCGACGGGGATCACGCCTTCGGACTTCAGGCCGGCGTTGACAATGACCACGTCCTGACGAATATCGACGACGTTGGCCATGATGATGGCGCCGGGCTGCATCTGCTCGCTGGCGATGCTCTGTTCAAAAAGTTCTGCGAAACTCTCAGCCATGTTGTTTGATGTCCTGAGCCTGTTGCCAGGCCTCGTCACTGCCACCGCCGGCTTCCTGTCGGCCATGGGTTTGGTTGTTCGGGCCATGACCTCCTGTCCGACCCCTGAATCCGCCCCCTCGACAAAGTCGGGAGGGGCTGTTTTCCGCGGGACTATCCCGGACCGCCCGCGGTCCGTTCTGCGACCGCCGCCAGCACCTTGCTGATGACTTCTTCCACCGGCACGCCGGTGGTGTCGATCACCCTGGCATCGGCGGCGGGCCTGAGGGGCGATATCGCCCGCGAGGCATCCCGCGCGTCGCGCTCCGAGATTTCCCGGTAAAGGGCGTCAAGGCTAGCACCTAAACCTTTTTCATTCAACTGCTTATGACGCCTTTTCGCCCTTTCCATGGCGCTGGCTGTCAGAAAGATCTTGACCGCGGCATCGGGAAATATCGCCGTCCCCATATCGCGCCCGTCAGCCACCAGACCCGGGGGCTCCCGAAAGCTGTGCTGCAAATCGACCAGTGCCTCGCGGACCTCGGGCAGCGCCGCCACCCGGGAGGCAGCGTTACCGCATTCCTCGGTGCGAATTTCCCGGCTCACCTCGCGTCCGGCCAACAGGACCCGCTCTTCCCTGCCGGGTCCGGCAGCCTCGAACCGCACATCAAGCGTGCGCGCCAGCGCCGCCAGCGCCGGGGCGTCCGATTCGTCGATGCCGGCCGTTTGCGAGGCCAGCGCCACCAGGCGATAAAGCGCTCCGCTGTCCAGGAAATTCCAGCCCAGTTTCCGGGCCACGGCCTGGCTGACCGTGCCCTTTCCGGACCCGCTGGGGCCGTCAATGGTCAGCACCGGGGCCTTGTCGTCATTGCTCATCGGGCTCTCCCGAGCGTTCAAGTTCGATATCCAGACCCGCCTCCCGGGCCTGTGCCTCAAATTCGGGATATGAGGTCGCCACGGCACTGACATCCTGCACCCGCACGCTCCCGCGCGCCACGGCGCCGGCCATGGCGAAGGCCATGGCAATACGATGGTCGCCAAAACTGCGCACTGTGCCCTCCTCCAGCCTGCCACCTTGAACGCGCAGGCCGTCCGGGCGTTCCTCGACCGCAATACCCAACCGGGCAAGTCCCTCCGCCAGGGCTGACAGACGATCACTCTCCTTGACCCGAAGCTCGGCGGCACCACCGAGCGTGGTCACGCCCTGCGCGACTGCTGCTGCAATCATCAACACCGGGATCTCGTCCACCGCCAGCGCCACGGCGTCGGCGTCGATCTCGATGCCGCGAAGTTTCGCTGCTCGCACACGGAGGTCGGCCACCGGCTCATGCCCCATCGACCGCCGCCGGCTCAGTTCGATATTCGCCCCCATCCGCTGCAAAAGATCGATCACGCCGATGCGAGTCGGATTCACGCCCACCTGCTCGATGAGCAGATCGGATCCGGGTATCAGGGTAGCTGCCAGCACCAGAAAGGCCGCCGACGACAGATCACCCGGAACCTCGATATCGCAGGCCTTCAATTCCCCGCCGGGCATGAGGATCACCTGATCGGCCTCCCGCCTCACCGGGAATCCGAATGTGGCCAGCATCCGCTCGGTGTGATCGCGAGTGACTGAGGGCTCACGCACCGCCACAGCGCCGTCGGCAACGAGCCCCGCCAGCAGGACGGCCGACTTCACCTGTGCGCTGGCCACCGGCAGGTCGTAACTGATCGCCCGAAGGGGGCGGCGGCCCTCGATCTCCAGCGGCGCGAAGCCACCTTCCCGACTCCGCACATGCGCCCCCATTCGCTCAAGGGGATCGGCAATCCGCGCCATGGGTCGCGCCTGAAGTGAAGTGTCACCCGTCAACACGGTCCGGAATGGCTGGCCGGCAAGAATGCCCGCCAGCAGCCGCATGGATGTCCCGGAGTTGCCCAGGTCAAGCGGAGCGGCCGGTTGGCGCAAGCCCTCGAGACCTACCCCCCGCACCCGCCAGTGCGCCCCGGACTGACGAATGTCGACCCCGAGGGCTCGCAGCGCACGGGCCGTGGCGAGGCAGTCGGCACCCTCAAGCAGGCCGGCAATCCGGCTCGTTCCACGCGCGAGCGCGGCAAACATCAGGGCCCGATGGGAAATGGACTTGTCGCCCGGGACCCGCAGCCGCCCCCGCAGGGGGCCTGCCGGACGGCAGATGAAATCGGCCGTCACGCGGGCAGCCCTCTCAGTCTCCAAGCACTCGCGGGAGTACGCTGAACAACTTGTCGTTCTCTTCCGGCAGGCCCACTGAAATGCGCAAGTGGTTGGGCAGACCGTAGCCATCCAGAGGACGGGTGATCACGCCTTCCTTCAGGAGGTCCGCAAAGACTTCACGCCCTGGCCGCCCCATGTCCGCGGTGACGAAGTTGCAGACCGAGGGAATCGTGGCGAGCCCAAGGGCCTTCAGTTCCTTTTGCATGCGTGCCAGTTCGGTGCGGTTGAGATTCACCGTCTTTTTCAGATGCTCGACGTCATCCAGGGCCGCCACGGCGGCCACCTGGGCCAGACTGTTCGGATTGAAGGCAAGGCGCACGCGATTGAGCAGATCGGTTATCGGGGCGCTGGAAAGCGCGTAACCGACCCGAACGCCCGCCAGACCATAGGCCTTGGAGAAAGTACGCAAGACGATGAGATTGGAAAACTCATCGAGCAACTTGCTGCAGTCCGGATATTCCGCCGCCTCGACGAAATCGAAATAGGCCTCGTCCACGACCACGGCCACATCGGAGGGCACATCTGCAAGGAACGTCCGCAGGCTTGCGCGGTCCACCCAGGTGCCCGTGGGATTGTTGGGATTGGCGATAAACACCACGCGCGTACTGTCGTCGATGAGCGCAGCCATCGCCTCCAGGTCGTGCCCATATGGCATCGGGTGACCGGTGGGGTTGGCATCGGCAATACGCAAGGCAGCACCCGCAGCCTGGCTCACGATGGTGTAAATGGCGAACGCATAACGCGACATCACCGCCGACCGTCCGGGCCCCAGGAAGACCCGCGCGACGAGTTCCAGAATGTGGTCGGATCCGGTTCCCAGGGTAATCCGGTCCATGGCCACGTCATGGCGCGCGCCGATGGCCCGCTTGAGTTCAAATCCATTGCCGTCCGGATACAGCGCCAGATCATCCACTGCCGCACGGATTGCCGCCACGGCCCTGGGGCTCGGACCGAGCGGATTCTCGTTGCTCGCCAGCTTGACGATGTCATCAAGACCCAGTTCCCTCTGCAGCTCGCTGATCGGCTTGCCCGGCTCATAGGGTTTGAGTTTCTTGACGCCGTCCACACAACGCTCGAAGAAAACGGCAGCTTTGTCAGTCATTGCTACTCCCGGAATGCAACAGGTTCAAAACGAGAAAAAGGAAGCCTGGACCAGTTTTCGCTTGGCGGAACTCAGAGAGCGCGGACAGCCAGTACACCCTCGATGGCGGCGATGCTGTCCACCGTGTCCGGCGGAACGGGATCGTCCACATCCACCACCGTGTAGGCCAACTCGCCACGTGACCGGTTGAGCATGTCCAGGATATTGAGATCGGCTCGCGCCAGCAGGGTGGTCATCTGCCCGACCATGTTGGGCACATTGGCATTCGCCACCGCAAGACGGTAGCCCTCGGCCTGCGGCAGACTGACTTCTGGGAAATTGACCGAATTGCGCACAATGCCGTGTTCCAGAAAATCCCGAAGCTGGTCCACCGCCATGACGGCGCAATTCTCTTCGGCCTCGCGAGTGGAAGCACCCAGGTGTGGAAGGCAGATGGCACGCGTGTGATTCAGCAGCGCGCGGGTCGGAAAATCGGTCACGAACGCGGCGAGATGGCCGTCGTCCAGCGCACTGATCACTGCCTCATCGTCAACCACGCCCTCGCGGGCGAAATTGAGCAACACACTCCCCGGCTGCAGCATGGCCAGTCGCTCGGCATTGACGATATGGCGCGTCGCGTCGGTGAGTGGCACGTGCGGTGTCACGAAATCAGATCGGCGAAACAGTTCATCCAGTCCAGCGGCCTGTTCCACGCCAGCAGACAGTTGCCAGGCGCGATGCACGGTAATCTGGGGGTCGTAGCCAATCACACGCATTCCCAGAGCATGCGCGGCGTTGGCAACCTGTACGCCGATGGCGCCCAGACCGATGACGCCCAGGGTCCGGCCGGGCAATTCGCTGCCCGCGAATTTCTTCTTGCCCTCTTCCACGGCGCGCGCCAGCTCCTCGCCTTGGCCCGAAAGGTCACGGGCAAAATCCCAGGCGGCACAGATGTTGCGCGCGGCCAGCAGCAAGCCGGCGACAACCAGTTCCTTCACTGCATTGGCATTGGCGCCCGGCGTGTTGAATACAGGCACACCGCGGCGGCTCAGTTCGCTCACGGGGATGTTGTTGACGCCCGCTCCGGCGCGCGCCACAGCCTTGACCGACGCCGGAATTTCCGCGTCATGCAGATTGAAGGATCTCAGCAGAATGGCATCCGGACGTGAAAGGTCGGAGGCCACTTCGTAGGCGTCACGCGGAAAGCGCTCGAGTCCGGCGACGGCGATATTGTTCAGTGTCTGGATACGAAATGACATGCCTTACCCTGCTAGGCCTTCCGCTTTTCGAAATCGGCCATGAACTCGATCAGGGCGTCCACGCCGGCTTCCGGCATGGCATTGTAGATGCTTGCACGCATGCCGCCGACCGAGCGGTGTCCCTTCAGGTTGGCCAGTCCCGCGGCTTCGGCTTCGCGCAGGAAAACGTCATCCAGCGATGGGTCGGCAAGTACAAACGGCACATTCATTCGTGAACGCGCATTTTTTTCCACCGGGTTGCTGTAGAAATCCGAGGCGTCAATCGCGGCATAGAGTTTCTCCGCCTTGCGCCGATTGGTTTCGGCAATAACCTCAACGCCACCCTGCTCCTTGAGCCATTCGAACACCAGGCCGGCCATGTGCCAGGCGAAGGTCGGCGGAGTGTTGTACATCGAGTGGGCCTTGATGTGGGGACGGTAATCGAACATGGAGGGCGTACCCGGCGGGACATCCTTGAGCAGGTCCTCGCGCACGATGGCAACGGCGAGGCCCGCCGGGCCGATATTCTTCTGCGCGCCGGCATAGATCACGCCAAAACGGTTCACGTCCACCGGGCGGGAGAGTATGCAGGAGGACATATCAGCCACCAGCGGCACATCGCCCGTGTCCGGAATATCCTGGAATTCGACACCGGCGATGGTTTCATTGGGCGTGTAATGCACGTAGGCCGCCCGCGGATCGAGATGCCATTCCTCGCGCGCCGGAATGCCCGTGTAATTGCCAAGCTTGCCATCCACGGCAACATTGACCTCACAGAATCGCCTGGCTTCGGCCACGGCCTTGGCCGACCAGTGACCGGTATCGAAATAGTCGGCTCGGCCTGCGTCACCCAGCAGGTTGAGCGGTACCATGGCAAACTGGCCGGTAGCGCCGCCCTGGAGGAACAGTACCCGGTAGGCATCGGGGACGCCCATCAGATCGCGCAGATTCCGCTCGGCGCGTTCGGCGATGCCGGTGAAGGTATCGCTGCGGTGACTCATTTCCATCACGGCCATGCCGCTGCCGTGATAGTCACCGAACTCTTTCGCGGCCCGCTCGATCACGGCGTCCGGCAATCCTGCCGGACCCGCGCTGAAGTTGTATACGCGCTTCATAGACCCTCCTCAGGGATCCGCCCGGAGCCGCAGGAACCTCTATTCTTCCTCGCCCTCGACGTCGTCCTCGTCGCCGTTCAGCATCTCGATACGCTCCACGCCTACCAGGTGCTCCTCCTCGGCCAGCCTGATCAGGCGGACACCCTGGGTGTTACGGCTCATCTCGGAGATGCCGTTGACTTCCGTGCGCACCAGGGTGCCAGCATTGCTTATCAACATGACCTCGTCGTCATCCGCCACCTGCACAGCGCCCACCACGTCGCCGTTGCGGTCGGTGGTGCGGATGCTGATCACGCCCTGGCCGCCACGGCCCTGCACCGGGTAGTCGGAAACCGGCGTGCGCTTTCCATAGCCGTTGGCCGTTGCCGTGAGGATGCTGCCTTCCGAAACAATGATCAGATCGGTGACATGATCATCCTCCGGCAGCCGGATACCCCGCACGCCGGCCGCGGTGCGTCCCATGGCGCGAACGTCGGTCTCCTTGAAGCGGATGGCCTTGCCGTTGCTGGCGAAAAGCATCACGTCGCAGCTGCCGTCAGTGACGGCCACGCCCACCAGATGATCGTCCTCGCGCAAGTCCAGAGCGATGATGCCGCTGCTGCGTGGACGCGAGAAGTTCGCCAGAGACGTCTTCTTGACCGTCCCGGAACTGGTAGCCATGAACACGAAATGGTCCTCGGCATATTCGCGGACCGGCAATACGGCGTTAATGCGTTCGTCCGGCTCCAACGGCAGAAGATTGACGATGGGTTTGCCCCTTGCCCCGCGCCCCGCCTGTGGCAACTGATAGACCTTGAGCCAGTAGACCTTGCCGCGACTGGAGAAGCACAGAATCGTGTCATGCGTATTGGCCACGAACAGCTTGTCCACGAAGTCCTCGTCCTTGACGCTGGTCGCGGCCTTGCCGCGGCCACCACGGCGCTGCGCACGGTAGCTGTCAAGCGGCTGGGCCTTCGCGTAGCCGGCATGCGAGAGAGTGACCACCACGTCCTCCTCGCTGATCAGATCCTCGAGTGTCAGGTCGCTGTGGTCTTCGTGAATCTCGGTGCGACGATCATCCCCGTACTGATCCCGGATCTCCACGAGTTCGTCGCGAATCACCTGCGACAGACGGTCCGGGTTGGTGAGGATGTCGCGGAGGTCTGCGATCTTTTCCAGCAGATCCTTGTACTCGTTGACAATCTTGTCCTGCTCCAGGCCGGTCAGGCGGTGCAGACGCAAGTCCAGAATCGCCTGGGCCTGCGCCTCGGAAAGCCGGTACTGGCCGTCGTGCAGACCGAACTCGTCGGCCAGGCCGTCGGGCCGCGAGGCTTCGGCGCCGGCGCGCGCCAGCATGTCGCTCACCACACCCGCGGCCCAACTGCGGCCCAGCAGGCCGGCCTTGGCCTCCGCGGGACCCGGCGACCGCCGGATAAGTTCGATTACCTCATCGATATTGGCCAGCGCAACGGCCAGACCCTCCAGCACGTGGGCGCGTTCGCGCGCCTTGCGCAGGTCGTAAACCGTACGCCGCACCACCACCTCGCGCCGATGGCGCAGGAACGCCTCGAGCAGCTGCTTCAGGTTGAGCAGGCGGGGCTGCCCGTCCACCAGCGCCACCGTATTGATGCCGAAGACATTCTGCATCTGTGTGTGCTGATAGAGATTGTTCAGCACGACTTCCGCGACCTCGCCGCGGCGCAGCTCGATCACCATGCGCATGCCGTCCTTGTCGGACTCGTCGCGCAGATTGGTGATGCCCTCGATCTTCTTGTCCTTGACCAGTTCGGCGATGCGCTCCAGCAGGCGGGCCTTGTTCACCTGGTAGGGCAGTTCGGAGACCACAATGGTCTGCTTGCCATTGCTCTCGTCGGTTTCGATGTGGGTGCGGGCACGGACATAGATGCGGCCCCGCCCCGTCAGGTAGGCCTCGCGGATGCCGCGGGCGCCGTTGATGATGCCGCCGGTGGGAAAATCCGGACCCGGCACATGCTCCATGAGGTCGCGAATTTCCAGCGCCGGATTGTCTATCAGCGCCACGCAGGCATTGACCACATCACGCAGGTTGTGCGGTGGAATGTTGGTGGCCATGCCCACGGCAATGCCGGAGGAGCCGTTGATCAGCAGATTGGGAAGGCGCGATGGCAGAACCGAGGGCTCGTGCTCCGATTCATCGTAGTTGGCAATGAAATCGACCGTTTCCTTGTCGATGTCGGCGAGCATTTCGTGCGCGATCCTGGCCATGCGCACTTCGGTGTAACGCATGGCTGCGGGTGCATCGCCATCCACAGAGCCGAAGTTGCCCTGCCCGTCCACCAGCACATAACGCATCGAGAACGGCTGCGCCATGCGCACGATGGCGTCATAAACCGCCGAATCGCCGTGCGGGTGGTATTTACCGATGACGTCGCCGACCACACGTGCCGATTTCTTGTACGGCTTGTTGTAGTCGTTGCCCAGCTCCTTCATCGCGTACAGAACGCGGCGATGGACGGGCTTGAGTCCGTCACGGACATCGGGAAGGGCCCTTCCCACGATCACGCTCATGGCGTAATCGAGGTAGGACTGTTTCATCTCGTCTTCGAGATTGACGTGAGATATCTCTTTGGCGAACTCAGCCATACGGCGGGCCGTATCCTTGTTACCTGATTTGGGGATGACTCTGGCCCGGCCCGAAAGGCGGGCCGAACCGCATTATCTTACCACACCGGAATCGCCTGCCGCAGAATCGAACAGACGCTGCATGCGCGACCGGTCGGGGCGCTCCACCACGCCCCTTTCGGTCACCAGTGCATCCACCAGCGCCGCCGGCGTCACATCGAATGCGGGGTTGTAAACGTCCACTCCGGCAGGCCATTCCAGGGCACCCGTCGACCGCCAGATCTCGTCCGGCGCGCGGTTCTCGATCGGAATGTCTTCACCGCTGGCCAGTTCAGGATCCAGCGTGGAACCGGGCGCCACGACCATGAAGCGCGCGCCAAGCTGGCGCGCGGCCAGTGCCAGGGCGAAGGTGCCGATCTTGTTGGCCACATCCCCGTTCGCGGCAACCCGGTCCGCCCCGACGATGACCCAGCCAATCCGCCTGGCACGGATCAATTGCGCGGCAGCCGAATCCACCAGCAGCGTGGCGGGAATCCGGTCACGGGCAAGCTCCCAGACAGTCAATCGGGCGCCCTGCAACCAGGGCCGGGTCTCGGTCGCGTAGACGTGGCTTATCCGTCCCTGCGCCCAGGCTGTCCGGATCACGCCAAGGGCGGTGCCGTAGCCGCCCGTGGCGAGGGACCCGGTGTTGCAGTGGGTCAGGACGGAACCACCGTCGAGCAGTCGGGCCCCGGCCTCGGCCATGGCACGATTCTGGGCGACATCCTCTTCATGGATGGCCCGCGCTTCCTGGAGCAGCAAGTCGGCGGCCCGGGCATCCTCGGCAACCACCAGCCGGTCATGCATGCGCCGCAACGCCCAGGCCAGGTTTACGGCCGTAGGGCGCGACTGCCCGAGTTCGGCGATGGCCTGCTCGACCGCGGGGCGGCCGCCCCCGTCGACGGCGAACGCCCGGCGGGCGGCCAGTGCGACACCGTAGGCGGCGGCAATGCCGATGGCGGGAGCGCCGCGAACCACCATGTCGCGGATCGCCTCGGAGACGTCGTGGGCAGCCTCCAGCTCGAGGTAGGCCTCCCGTCCCGGGAGGAGACGCTGGTCCAGCAGACGCAGACGTCCGCTCGCCAGCCATTCGATGGGTCGCACCTGCGTGGCCGTCATCGGCAATCATCCGTGGTCGAAGAGTAATATTGATCTGTCGGCTCGGGACACCCGCGCGGACCGGCGTTGTTCAACCGGGCAACAATGACACGAGGTTCTGCGCGGCTCAAGTTCAGCCGGGCATGATAATATGCGCCGACGCTCAGACGACCAGACACTGACCAACGCCCGGGAGCCGAATGCGTCCGATGAACCCTGCCCGCCTGTTCGCGACCCTGTTTTGCACGCTGACCCTGAGCACCGCCCTTGCCGCGGACACCACCCTGCGTGACGGCCTTGGCAATCCGGTCCGCAGCCGCGAGGGGAAATGTCTCGGCACAGAGGCCGGTGCGGCACAGGATCCGCGCTGTCTGCCTGACGCCGAAACCGATCAGGCACCCGTGGCCGCATCACCGGTCCGCGACCCCCGGTCGCCCGCGGCAGCCGAAAAACCGGCACCCGTGCGCACGGCCGATGTCCGCCTGGTCACGCCGGTACCTTTTGCGACCGGCAAGGCCGGCCTGCCCGAGGGCGATCGCGCGGCACTGATGCAGTTTCTCACCGACCTCGAAGGGTACGCACGCGTCGACCGCATCGCGATCACCGGTTACGCGGATCCGCGCGGCCGGCGCGCCTACAATGCATGGCTCTCCGGCAAGCGCGCCGAGTCCGTGTACCTGTACCTGCGGGCGCGCGGCATCGATCCGCGCACCACCACGACACGTGCCGGCGGCGAACTCGCGCCCCCCACCGGCAAGGGGCCGGCAGCGAGCCGTCACGTCGAAATCACGGCCCACGTTACCCTGCAGAATTGACATCACGGATCGCCAATCGGCAGCGAGGCAGACCATGGACAAGATCACCCACCTGTTCGAGAACGTGAACTTCACAGGACTGTTGACCACCTGGGGCGGCAACCTCCTCCTGGCTCTGGTCATCATGATTGTCGGCCGCTGGATCGCGCGGATTCTCGGCCATGTCAGCGACCGCCTCATGCAACGCGCACGGCTCGACGCCACGCTGAGCCACTTCGTCGCCAGGGTCCTGGTCGCAACGATCACGGTCATCGCGGTTATCGCCGGGCTCAACCAGCTCGGTGTCGAAACCACCTCGCTGGTAGCCGTTGTCGGTGCTGCCGGCCTGGCCGTGGGTCTGGCCATGAAGGACTCCCTGTCCAATTTCGCCGCCGGCGCCATGCTGATGGTGTTTCGCCCCTTCAAAGCCGGCGATTTCGTCGATGCCGGTGGCGCCAGCGGGACGGTCGAGGAAGTCAGCATCTTTCACACCGTCATATGTACCGGCGGCAACCAGATCGTGACGGTGCCGAACGCCAATGTGTACGGCAACAACATCACCAATTATTCGGCCCGCGCCACGCGGCGCATGGATATCGCCGTCGGCATCGACTACGACGACGACATCGCGCTCGCGAGGCGCGTGATCCACGAAGTGATTGCCGCGGATACACGCCTGCTGGCAGAGCCGGCACCGATCGTCTGGGTCACCGACTTCGGTGACAACAGCATCAACCTGAGTGTCAGGGTCTGGGCGAAAGCCACCGACTACTGGGATGCGCGCAGCGACCTTCTGGAAGCGATCAAAAAGGCCTTCGACCAGGCAGGCATCAGCATCCCGTTCCCGCAACGGGTGCTTCATCAACCAAGAGCCATCTGAATCCCCGCCGGGGAAAGGCAGTTTCATGCAGCAAGCGGATTTCATTGTAGAAGCCGACTGGATCATTCCGGTGGAACCGGCGGGCCAGGTGCTCGCCGAGCATGCCGTGGTCGTGAAAGACGGCCGGATTGTCGAACTGGCACCGGCACACCAGGCGGCACGACGCTACCCTGAGGCCAAACGCGTGAGCCGGCCGGGCCATGTGCTGATGCCGGGTCTGGTCAACGCCCATACCCACGCGGCCATGAGCCTGCTTCGCGGGCTTGCCGACGACCTGCCCCTGATGACCTGGCTCAAGGAACACATCTGGCCGGCCGAGAGTCGCTGGGTCAGCGCCGATTTCGTGCGCGACGGCACCGAACTGGCCGTGGCGGAAATGCTGCGCGGCGGCACGACCTGTTTCAACGACATGTATTTCTTCCCGGACATGAGCGCGCGTACCGCTCAGCGGTACGGAATCCGGGCCAGCGTTGGCATGATCGTGATCGACTTCCCCAGTCCCTGGGCGGATAACCCCGGCGAATATCTTCGCAAGGGAATGCGCCTGCGCGATGAATACCGCGGCGATCCACTGCTCAGTTTCGTGTTTGCCCCGCATGCGCCCTATACGGTGAGTGATGCCGGCCTGGGCGACATTCGCAAGTACGCCGACGAGCTCGACGTTCCAGTGCACATGCACGTTCATGAAACCGCCCACGAAGTGGCGGATGCGCTGAAGGCGCATGGCCAGCGACCGCTCGCGCGGCTGGATGCACTGGGACTGGTCAATCCCGGCTTCATGGCCGTACACATGACCCAGCTCGAAGACGCGGAAATCGCCCGCATGGCGGAAACCGGCGCCAGCGTTATCCATTGCCCTGAATCCAACCTGAAGCTGGCCAGCGGCTTCTGCCCCGTCGCCAGGCTGGTCCGCGCCGGTGTGAATGTCGGGTTGGGCACCGATGGCGCGGCCAGCAACAATGACCTCGACATGTTCGGCGAAATGCGCACCGCCGCCCTGCTGGCCAAGGGTGTGGCCGGCGATGCCGCGGCCCTGCCTGCCGAGCAGGCGCTGCGCATGGCCACGCTTTACGGCGCCCGCGCCCTCGGCCTGGGGGATCAAATCGGATCCCTGGAAGCCGGGAAGTGGGCCGACATGATTACCGTGAACATGGAGGCACCGGCCACCCGACCGCTGTATCATCCGATATCGCAGCTCGTCTACGCCGCGAGCCGAGACCAGGTCGGCGACGTCTGGGTCGCGGGCCGCCAATTGCTGAGGGATGGAAATCTCACTCAGATGAACACCGAATCACTCCGACAACGCAGCGCAGAATGGCGCCGCCGCATCGCCGCTGCCGACGAAGGTGAGACCGAATGACCGCGCAAAAGGACAACGTCGACCCGCGTGAAGTCGAAAAATTCGCCGCCGCGGCCGATCGCTGGTGGGATCCGGAAGGGGAGTCCGGACCGCTGCATCGCATGAATCCCGTGCGGCTGGACTACATCCGCAGGCAGGTTGGCGGCCTGTCCGGCAAGCAGGCGCTCGACGTGGGCTGCGGTGGCGGCTTGCTCAGTGAAGCGATGGCGGCCGATGGTGCGACCGTCACGGGGCTCGACATGAGCGACGAAGTCCTCGCCGTCGCGCGTCTGCATCTGGCCGAAAGCGGTCTGAGCGTCGATTACATCAAACAGTCGGTGGAAAGCCTGGCCGATGAGCGGCCAGCCGCGTTCGATGTCGTCACCTGCATGGAAATGCTGGAACACGTACCGGATCCGTCGGCCATCGTAACGGCCTGTACCACGCTCGTCCGCCCCGGCGGACACGTCATTTTCTCGACCATCAACCGGCGTCCCCTCGCCTACCTGAAGGCCATCCTCGGCGCTGAATACCTGCTGCGGCTCCTGCCTCCCGGGACCCATGATTACTCACGCTTCATCCGGCCTTCGGAACTCGCCGGCTGGGCACGCGAGGCAGGACTGGTCGCGCGCGATGTCACAGGCCTGGAATACAATCCCCTGACCCGGAGCTTTCGCATCGGCGGACCACCCTCGGTAAACTACCTGGCCAGCTTTGCCAGGCCCAGCCACTCACACTGACATGCCGCGACCGCGCAATATCCTCTTCGATCTGGATGGCACGCTGGCGGATACCGCCGTGGATCTCGCCGGAGCTCTCAACGAGCTGCTTGTCGAGCAGGGGCGACCGCCGCTGCCCTTCGAGCAGATCCGCCCCGTGGTCTCCGACGGCAGTCCGGCGATGCTCGGCCTGGCTTTCGGAGTGAAACGCGGTGAACCGGGCTTCGAACAACTTCGCAACCGATTCCTGGAGCTCTACGCAGCGGATCTCAGCCGCGGCACCCGGCTGTTCAGGGGAGTCGAAGAGCTGCTGGCCGCGCTCGATGGGCGCCGCCTTCCCTGGGGCATCGTCACCAACAAACCTGCGGCCCTCACGGCTCCTCTGTTGAGCGCCCTGGCACTGGATATCCGCAGCGCCTGCGTGGTCAGCGGCGACACCCTGGAGCGGAACAAGCCGCATCCGGATCCCCTTCTCCATGCCTGCCGCCTGTGCGCCATGGAACCGGGCGAAACCGTCTATGTCGGTGACGCGCGACGTGACGTGGAGGCCGCGCATGCGGCCGGCATGGCCTGCGTCGTGGCCGGCTACGGCTACCTGGGCGCCGGCGAAAACCCGACCGACTGGAACGCGGAAGGCATCATCAGCGAACCGGGCCAACTACTCGACTGGCTCGACCGGCTCGCGGTAGCCTGAGCGGATGAATATCTCCATCGTCATTCTCGGCGTCCTGTTGCTGGCCGCCGGCCTGATCGTCGGCTTCCTGGCCGGCTACCTTCGAGGCCGGCGCCGGGCGGTTGGCCTGGAACGCGAACTGACCCGGCTGGAAACCCTGCTCGAGAGCGAGCGCACACGCACTGCCGAGCAACGCGATCTGCTCGAACAGGCACGCAAACAGCTCACCGATACCTTTCAGGCGCTGGCCGGCAATGCCCTGAAGGCCAACAACGAGCAATTCCTGAAACTCGCCCGCGAAAATCTCAACAACTTCCAGACGCAGGCGAAAAACGAACTGGAAAAGCGCGAAAAGGGCGTCGCCGAACTGGTCAAGCCGATCAGCGAAGCACTCAGGAAGACCGAAGAACAGATTCAGCGCATCGAGAAGGAACGCAAGGAAGCCTATGGCAGCATTTCGCGCTACCTTGAAACCATGACCCGAACCCAGCAGCAACTGGAATCCGAGACCCGCAACCTGGTGAAGGCGCTGCGCCGTCCCGAGGTGCGCGGTCAGTGGGGCGAACTGACCCTCCGCCGGCTGGCGGAACTGGCGGGCATGGTTGACCACTGCGATTTCTACGAACAGGAACACCACCGCACCGAGGACGGCGCCATGCGCCCGGACATGATTGTGCGCCTGCCCAACCAGCGTGAACTTGTGGTGGACGTCAAGACACCGCTGGACAGCTACCTGACCGCGGTGGAAGCCACCGACGATACCGCCCGTGAGGCGGCGCTGGCCCACCACGCGCGCAAGGTGCGCGAACGCGTGCGCGAACTGGCCACCAAGAGCTATTGGAATCAGTTTAAGAACAGTCCGGAATTCGTGATTCTCTTCATCCCCGGGGAACAGTTCCTGAGTGCCGCGCTGGATCGCGATCCGGCACTGCTGGAAGACGCTCTGGAAAAGAAGGTGATTGTGGCGACGCCCACCAGCCTCGTGGCGCTGCTCAAGGCCGTCGCCTACGGCTGGCGCCAGGAAGCACTGGCTGAAAACGCCGAACATATCCGCGACCTGGCCTCGGACCTGTATGGCCGGCTGGGTACCTTTGCCAACCACCTCGCCACGCTCGGCCGCTCGCTGGGTCAGAGCGTGGACCGCTATAACAAGGCGGTCGGCTCGCTGGAACGCAATGTCCTGCCGGGTGCCCGGCGCTTTGCGGAGATGGGTGTGCACGCCCGCAAACCGATTGAAAACCTGGAGCCCGTGGACCAGAATCCCCGCTCGGTGGATATCCCCGAGCGCGAACGCAGCGAAGACTCCAGTTGATGGCTTCCGAAGACCACTACTGCCGGGAAAAGCTCGAAAAGCTCGGTCATGGTTTCGCCCTGACCCGGCTTTTCACCGACCAGACCCAACGGGCCGCACTGTTGGCCGTGCATGCCCTTCGTCATGAACTTCGCGAGGTGGTGGAAACCTTGCCCGACCCCGAAATCAGTCAGGTCAGGCTCGACTGGTGGCGGGAGGAGATTCCGCGTATCGCGGAGGGACGCGGCGCACATCCGATAAGCCTGGCCCTGTCGCGGGCTTTCGACAACTGCGGGGTCCCCGAATCACAGCTGGCAGACATGGTTGACGGTGCGGAAATGCTGCTCGCCACACCCGCCTTCTCGAGTGAGGAGCAACTCGATCTCTACCTGTATCGCTGGGGCGGCGCAGTACAGGTCGCCCTCGCGCTGGGCGGAGGCGCCAATGAGCAGGCAACCTTTGATGCCGCTGCACGCCTGGGCCAGGCGGAGGCATTGGCCGGCGTCGTGGCCCGCGTGCCACAGGACGGTCGTGTGGGTCGCCACCTCATTCCACCGGCAGTCTTTGCCCGCCACGGTGGCAACGCGGAGGAAGCATCGCCGTCCCTGCCTGCCGGACTCCTGATGGAATACCTTGACCGAATTCAGCAGGAAACACGCGAGGCGCTGCTGGCAACCCCGGTGGGCGAAAGGCGGCTCCAGCGACCGGCGGCAATACTTACGCACCTGGCGGCAGCCGAGGCCCAGCGCAAGGACGGCTCCGCCCTGCCCGCCTTTCGAACGCTCTGGATTGCCTGGCGCAGCGCGCGTCTCGCGGCCTGACCAAAGTCGACAATCAACAACGAGGAGAAATGCATGCCGGAAAGCCTCCGGAACTACAAGGCCCCCGACAAGGCCCTTGCCGACCGCGTCATTCTGGTGACCGGGGCCGGGGATGGCATCGGACGCGCCGTGTCCCTGGCACTGGCCGCGCACGGCGCCACCGTGATCCTGCTGGGCCGCACCGTGAAGAAGCTGGAATCGGTGTATGACGAAATCGTCGACGGCGGCGGCCCTACCCCGGCGATCTATCCGTTGAATCTTGAAGGCGCCAAGGAAAGCGACTATGAGGACATGGCCGAACGCATCGAGCGTGAATATGGCCGGCTCGACGGGCTGCTCCACAACGCCGGGATTCTGGGCTACCTGTCGCCCATTCAGCACCTGGACGGCATGGACTGGGCGCGCGTCATGCATGTGAATCTGACCGCGCCTTTCCTGATGACCAAGGCGCTCCTTCCAGTGCTGGAAAAATCCGGCGACGCCTCGGTGGTATTCACCTCAAGCGGGGTGGGACGGAAAGGACGCGCCTACTGGGGGGCATACGCCGTCTCCAAATTCGGCACTGAGGGACTCATGCAGGTGCTGGCGGATGAGCTGGAAAATGCCGGGCGCGTACGCGTCAACAGCATCAACCCGGGCGCCACACGCACCCAGATGCGCCAATCCGCCTATCCGGGCGAGGATCCCGATACCCTGCCTGCCCCCGAGGACATCACCGCAGGTTATCTGTACCTGCTGGGTCCGGGAAGCAAGGGTGTCACGGGGCAGGCGTTCGACGCCCAATAGACAAACCCGCAGATGAATCAGCGGCGCCGGCGGGGGCCACCCCGCCGCACCGGCGCCTTTCGCCGAAGGCGGGGTTGCTCTTCGGCAACCGCCTGCGACAAGCCGGCGGCGTCCAGCAGAGAGCGTACCTCGCCTGCTCCGAGTTCCCGACACTGGCCGCGCGGCAGGTTCCGTGGCAGGGATACCGGCCCGTATTGCACGCGCATCAGGCGACTCACGGTAATTCCCTGGGACTCCCAGAGACGCCGCACTTCCCGGTTCCGGCCCTCGCGGAGCGTCACTTTGTACCAGTGATTCGCGCCCTGCCCGCCGGCATCGACGATTTGTTCAAAACGGGCCTCTCCGTCGGCCAGGCTCACCCCCTCGAGCAAACGCCTGATCACTTCGGAGGGAACCTCGCCCAGAACGCGGACGGCGTACTGCCGGACTACCCGGCGCGAGGGATGCATCAGGGCATTGGCCAGTTCCCCGTCGGTCGTGAACAGCAACAGGCCGCTGGTGTTGGCATCCAGTCGGCCGATGTTGACCCACCGGCCGCGTCGCAGGCGCGGGAGATTATCGAAAACCGTGGGGCGCCCTTCCGTATCCCGGCGTGTGGTGAACTCGCCCTCGGGCTTGTGATACGCGATTACCCGTCGCTCCGGCAGCACATGCGCGCTGACACGAAGGGGCCGTCCGTCCACGGTGATCCGATCTCCTTCGGCCACCTTCTGTCCGAGCTCGGCCGGCTTGCCGTTGACCTGTACCCGGCCCGCCTCGATCCAGCCTTCAATCTGCCGGCGCGAACCGAGCCCGGCCGCGGCCACCACCTTCTGGAGGCGCTGGGGCTCGACCGGTGTGGCTTCAGGCGCCGCCTTCGGTCGGACGCTGCGCGTCGTCGGCGATTTCTCCGCCGCCTTCTTGCGCTTCGCGGTCGCCGCCTTCGGCCCCGGTTCCGTCGCCAGAGGACGTTTCGTTGTCGAGCCGCGCTTCTTCCTCGCCGGCCGTGTCGTCCCGCGCTTGTTCATGAGTCTCCGATTCCTCGCTGGACCCGATCTCCGGTCCGTCTGCCGACGTCGAATGCTGGTCTCCGGTCGCCGGCTCTTCAGCCGTATCGACCAAGGCCGCATTGTTGCTTTCAACTGCCTCCGGCGGCGCTTGAGCCACGTCCGCGGCTTTGCCGTCGAGATCGAGTTCAACGTTGATGCTGTCTATGTCACGCAACTCGGCGAGGGTGGGCAGCTCGTCCAGGCTCTTGAGCCCGAAATAGTCCAGGAACTCGCGCGTCGTGCCGTACATGGCCGGCCTGCCGGGCACATCGCGATGACCGACGATGCGCGCCCATCCGCGATCCTGAAGCGTGCGCATGATATTGGTACTCACGCTCACACCGCGAATGTCTTCGATCTCACCGCGGGTGATCGGCTGACGGTAGGCAATCAGCGCCAGGGTTTCGAGAAGCGCGCGCGAATACCGGGTCGGACGCTCCTCCCAGAGGCGTGATACCCACGTGGCCAGATCCGCGCACACCTGCACGCGAAATCCGCTGGCAACTTCGCGGATTTCCATACCACGGCCCGCGTAGTCCTCGCACAGGGTAGCCACGGCACGGCGCAGGTCGGCGCGATCGGGGCGTTCGTCCTCGGCAAAGAGCGCCTGGAGTTGATCGAGGCTGAGCGGCCGGCCAGCCGCCAGCAGAGCTCCCTCCACGATGCGCACCAGCGCGCTGTTGTCGCTCTGTGTATTGTCTTGCTGCATCTCACCCACGCATTGAGTCATCTTCGGATTCCGTGTCGCTTTCCGCCGCGGTCACTTCCATGTCCTCGGGCAATTCGGTTGCCGCCGTCCTGGCCTTGACGTGGATCGGCCCGAACGCTTCCTGCTGGACCAGGTCCACCAGGGCTTCCTTGACCAGTTCGAGCAGGGCAATGAACGTTACGACCACGCCCATCCGGCCTTCCTCGGCCCGGAACAGCGCAGTGAAGTTGCAGTACTCGCCACCCTGCAGGCGGCCAAGAACGTCCGACATGCGTTGACGCACCGACAGAGCTTCGCGCTGCACATGATGATGGGAAAACATCTCGGCGCGCGCCAGGACTTCCTTGAAGGCCAGCAACAGTTCCTTGAGCGTCACATCCGGCAGAATCTGGACCACCTTGCGCTCGGTGACTTCGGCCTCGGCCTGCCAGACATCACGATCAAGCCGTTCCAGGGCATCGATATCCTCGGCGGCGGTCTTGTAGCGCTCGTATTCCTGCAGACGCCTGATCAGTTCGGCCCGCGGATCCCCTTCTTCTTCCTCTTCGCTCACCGGGCGGGGCAACAGCATCCGCGACTTGATCTCGGCCAGCATCGCAGCCATCACCAGATATTCGGCGGCGAGTTCGAGCCGGAGTTCCTTCATCAGCTCGACATACTGCATGTATTGCGCCGTAATCTGGGCGATGGGAATGTCGAGTATGTCCAGATTCTGCCGCTTGATCAGATACAGCAGCAGATCCAGCGGTCCTTCGAAGGCTTCCAGAAAGACCTCGAGCGCATCGGGGGGGATATAGAGGTCCTTGGGCAGGCTGGTGATGCGTTCGCCATAGATTACGGCAAAGGGCATCTCCTCCTGTTCCGGATGCTCTCCCTCCGGGGCGCGGTCCTGCGGTTCGACGGATTCGGTTTCGCTCTGCATGACGCCTGTTCCGCTCAGCGGTAGTTGAGACCCATGGCCTGGCGGACTTCTTCCATGGTGTCACGCGCCAGCGCCCGCGCCTTTTCACACCCATCGGTGAGGATCCCGCGCACCGCGTCGGGATCACGCTCGAATTCCTCGCCGCGTTCACGAATCGGCTTGAGCTCGGCCAGCACGGCCTCTATCACCGGCTTCTTGCAGTCCAGGCACCCGATGCCCGCGCTCCGGCAACCCTGTTGCACCCAATCCTGGGTAGCCGCGTCGGAGTAGATCTTGTGCAGATCCCATACCGGGCATTTCTCCGGCTCCCCCGGATCGGTACGGCGAACGCGGGCGGGGTCGGTCTGCATCGTGCGAATCTTGTGCTCGATCGACTCGGGGTCTTCGCGCAGCTCGATGGTGTTGCCGTAGGACTTGGACATCTTCTGGCCATCCAGGCCCGGCAACTTCGGCACTTCGGTGAGCAGTGCCTGCGGCTCCAGCAGTATTTCGCGACCGCCGCCCTCAAGGTAACCGAACAGCCGCTCGCGATCACCCTTGGTCAGGTTCTGAAGAGTGGCCAGCAGCGCGCGGGCCTTGTCCAGCGCCTCGGCATCGCCCTGCTCCTGATAGCCCCGGCGCAGCTCGTCGAGCATCCGCGCATTCTTGCGCCCGGTCTTTTTCAGGGCAGCGCGGGCCTTGTCCTCGAAATCGGGCTCGCGGCCGTAAATGTGATTGAAGCGGCGCGCCACCTCGCGGGTGATTTCCACGTGTGCGACCTGGTCCTCGCCCACCGGCACCTGGCCGGCGCGATAGATCAGGATGTCCGCGCTCTGCAGCAGCGGATAGCCGAGAAATCCGTAGGTGGCCAGGTCGCGATCGCGGAGCTTGTCCTGCTGATCCTTGTAGGTGGGCACACGCTCCAGCCAGCCCAGCGGCGTCACCATGGAAAGCAAAAGGTGCAGCTCGGCATGCTCGGGCACGCGGGACTGGATGAAGATCGTGCAGGCGCCGGGGTTGATTCCCACCGCCAGCCAGTCAATCACCATGTCCCACATCTTGTTGGCGATGTCACCCGAATCCGCGTAATGGGTGGTAAAGGCATGCCAGTCGGCAACGAAGAAGTAGCATTCGTATTCGTTCTGCAAGCGGATCCAGTTTTTCAGCGCTCCGTGGTAGTGGCCCAGGTGCAGGCGGCCGGTGGGTCGCATGCCGGAGACGATGCGCTGATGCTGGTTCGGTAAAACTGCCAATGTCACCTCCCGAGTGAAACGCCGGCCACATAGCGGAGCAGAAAATCGCCCAGCAGATCGAGTGGCGGCCAGATCAGGTACCCCAGTATCCCGGTCATCAGCAGCACGAGCAGGATGATCAGGCCATAGGGCTCGATGCGGTCGAAGGTCGCCGCC
>JASFQN010000002.1:0-42716 GCA_050115425.1 Gammaproteobacteria bacterium
GTTGGCCAGGGTCAGGATGATGATGAACCAGCTCCAGAAGCTACTCATGCCGGTTGTCCTCTTCGTTGGCGGAGGGCTTGTCGTCATCGAGGGGCAGGCGCGAGGCTTCGTCGAAGTCCTTCTTGCGCTTGCTGCTCCAGGCCCAGATCACCATGCCGATGAATGCGATCATCAGCACAACGGTGAGCAGACCTCTCACTGTGTTGATATCCATGCTTATCGTTTCCCGCTGCGATCCGTGCCCAGCCCTTGCAGGTAGGCAATCAGTGCATCCAGTTCGCTCTTGCCACCAACTGCATCGGGGACCCTGGCGATCTGCTCAGCCGTGTAAGGTGTACCCAGTTCCCGCAACACCCGCATCTTCTTCTGAACCAGCGCAGGGTTGACCATCCGCGTCGCCAGCCAGGGGAAGGCGGGCATGTTGGACTCGGGCACCACGTTGCGCGGGTTCATCAGGTGCACGCGGTGCCATTCGTCGCTGTAGCGGCCGCCAACGCGCGCCAGGTCCGGCCCGGTCCGTTTGGAACCCCACTGGAAGGGGCGGTCGTATACGAATTCCCCGGCCGTGGAGTAGGCGCCGTAGCGCTCGGTCTCGGCGCGGAATGGACGAATCATCTGGGAGTGGCAGACATAACACCCCTCGCTGACATAGACATCCCGGCCGGCCAGTCGCAATGCGCTATAGGGCTTGATTCCCGGCGCCGGCGTGGTGGTCTGACTGGAAAACATCAGCGGCACGATTTCCACCAGGCCGCCGATGGAAATCACCACGATGATGAGAATCGCCATCAGGCTGACGTTCTTTTCAACGACTTCATGTTTCATTTAGCGGTTTCTCCTCAGACGGCCTGCGGGGCGGCGGCCCTGGCGGGGGCCGGTTCGCCGCGAATGGTCTTTAACACGTTCCAGGACATGATCAGCATGCCGCCGAGGAACAGTACGCCGCCGAGCAGGCGGACGGCGTAGTAGGGGTAGGTGGCCTGCAGCGCTTCCACGAAGCTGTAGGTGAGCGTGCCGTCATCATTGGTCGCGCGCCACATCAGGCCCTGCATGACTCCGGCGATCCACATCGAGGCGATATACAGCACGACGCCGATGGTGGCGATCCAGAAATGCACGTCGATGGCCTTGACGCTATGCATGCGCTCGCGGCCGAAGAGCTTGGGAACAAGGTGGTACATGCAGCCAATGGTGATGAACGCCACCCAGCCGAGTGCGCCGGAGTGCACGTGGCCGATGGTCCAGTCCGTATAGTGCGACAGGGCGTTGACGGTCTTGATGGACATCATCGGACCTTCGAACGTGGACATTCCGTAGAAGGAGAGTGACACGATCATGAACTTCAGGATCGGATCGGTGCGCAGTTTGTGCCAGGCGCCGGAGAGCGTCATCATCCCGTTGATCATGCCGCCCCAGCTCGGCGCCAGCAGCATCAGCGAGAACACCATTCCGATGGACTGGGCCCAGTCCGGCAGGGCCGTGTAGTGAAGATGATGCGGGCCGGCCCACATGTAGATCGAGATGAGTGCCCAGAAGTGGACCACGCTCAGGCGATACGAATAGATCGGGCGTTCGGCCTGTTTGGGCACGAAGTAGTACATCATGGCAAGGAAGCCGGCGGTCAGAAAGAAGCCGACCGCGTTGTGCCCATACCACCACTGCACCATCGCGTCCACGGTACCCGAATAGGCAGAATAGGATTTCCAGAACGTGACCGGTACGGCCGCGGCATTCACCACGTGCAGCACCGCGATGGTGATGATGAACGACGCATAGAACCAGTTCGCCACGTAGATGTGCTTGACTCGCCGCTTGACGATGGTCCCGAAGAAGACGATGGCATAGACGACCCAGACGATGGTGATCAGTACATCGATGGGCCACTCCAGTTCGGCGTACTCCTTGCTCTGGGTGATGCCCAGCGGAAGGGTGAACACCGCCGCCACGATGACCGCCTGCCAGCCCCAGAAGACGAAAGCCGCGAGATTGTCGCTGAACAGGCGCACGTGGCATGTCCGTTGTACGACATAAAGTGAAGTGCCGATCAGTGCACTGCCGCCGAATGCGAAGATCACGGCGTTGGTGTGCAAGGGTCGCAGGTGGCTGTAGGTAAGCCAGCGAATGTCGAAGTTCAGGGCCGGCCACAGCAGCTGCGCCGCTATGAGTACGCCGACGGCCATGCCGACGACGCCCCAGACGATGGTCGCGACAGTGAATTGTCGGACCACTTTGTCGTTGTAAGTCATGGGTTCCTGCATCGGGTATGCTCCCGCTCCACGTGACGAATGGTTGTCGAGGCGGGCATTCCGCCAGCGGCGCATCATGCCTGTCCCCGCGGCCGCTGTTCATTGACATAGGTCAAGGGACGACCCTTGACGCGAGATAGAGTAGATGGCAGGCGCAGCGGTGGTGAGGTCTGCGAGCGGCCTCGCCGGCCCGGAGAAACACGGGAAGTTCGGAGATAATGCGAGACGTGGTCGGCAGGCACTGGCACCACCTGGAAGAACCCGAGGTTCTGGATCTGCTCGATACGCGGGCCGACCAGGGCCTGGATTTGTTCGAAGTGGGTCATCGCCGGGCCACCTATGGCACCAATGCCCTGACTGTCGAGCCGACTCACGGACCGTTCTTCCAGTTCCTGCTGCAGTTTCACCAGCCGCTCGTCTACATCCTGATTGGCGCCACCGTGATTACCACGATCCTGGGAGAATGGCTGGACGCCTCGGTCATTTTCGGCGTAGTGCTGGTCAACGCGATCATCGGCTTTTTTCAGGAGGCGCGCGCCCTGCGCGCGATCGACGCCCTCGCGCGCACCATGAGCAGTGAGGCGACTGTAATCCGAGGGGGAGACAAGCAGCGCATTCCGGCCGACGAACTGGTCCCCGGCGACATCGTGTTGCTTCGCTCGGGTGACAAGGTGCCCGCCGATCTCCGGCTGCTGCGGGCGCGCAATCTTCAGATTGACGAATCCGCGCTTACCGGGGAATCCGTGCCCGTGGAAAAGCGCACGGAACTCTGCCCGCATGACACGCCTCTTTCGGAACGCGTGAACATGGCCTGGTCCTCGACCCTGGTGACCTATGGTGCGGCAGTCGGCGCGGTTGTCGCGATTGGCGACGATTCCGAGATCGGGCGGATTCATCGGCTGATTGCGTCCGCCGACGTGCTGGCCACGCCACTGACGCGCAAGATCGCGCGATTCGGGCGGATGCTGTTGATTGCGATCCTGGCGCTGGCCTTGCTGACTATCGTGGTCGGGGTGCTGCGCGGCGAGACGCTGTTCGAGATGTTCATGGCGGCGGTGGCACTGGCGGTTGCCGCCATTCCGGAAGGACTGCCAGCCGCGATGACCATCATGCTGGCGATCGGAATGGCGCGCATGGCCCGCAACCGCGCCATCATTCGCCGCTTGCCGGCAGTCGAAACCCTGGGCAGCACCACGGTGATCTGCTCCGACAAGACCGGCACCCTTACGCGGAATGAGATGACTGTGGTCCGAGTCTGTGCGGGTCGTGCCCAATGCGCGGTGACAGGCACCGGTTACGCCCCGGAGGGGGCGTTTGTCGGGCCGGCGGGCAAGTCGTGTGAAGCCTGGCGCAATGCGGCTCTTATGGAATGCCTGCGTTGCGGATTGTTGTGCAACGATTCGCGCATTCTGCGCACCGATGCGGGTTGGCGCATGGAGGGGGACCCTACCGAGGGAGCGCTGATCACCGCCGCCCGCAAGGCGGGCCTCGACCCGGAAGATCTGCAATGGCGCCTGCCCCGCCTGGACACTCTGCCCTTCGAGTCCGCCTTGCAGTGCATGGCCACACTGCACGAAGACGTCAACGAGCAACGGCGGTTTATCTACATGAAGGGCTCGCTGGAGAGTGTCCTCGCGCGTTGCACACAGGCGATGGATGCCCGTGGCGGTCGCGAGGGACTGGACCGGACGATGATTCAGACTGCCGCGGAGGGCATGGCGGCCGATGGTCTCCGTGTGCTGGCATTTGCTCTGGCCGAAGCGGATGGCGGGACCCGAGACATCGACCAGACGGACCTGTCCAGGGAATTCACGTTTCTCGGCTTGCAAGGCATGCTCGACCCGCCCAGGCCCGAGGTACCGGCAGCCATCGCGGCATGCCGGGCGGCCGGCATTGAGGTCAAGGCGATCACGGGCGATCACGCCGTGACCGCACTCGCTGTCAGTCGCGCCATAGGGCTGGTGGGTGCAGAGGACGAGGGGAACGGGCGCAGCGTGGTGACCGGCACCGATCTCTCCGTGCTGCACGACGAGCAACTCATTGCCACCGCGGAGCGGATGCGGGTCTTTGCCCGGGTCGCGCCAGAGCAGAAGCTGCGTCTTGTTGAAGCCCTCCAGGCACGCGGGCATGTGGTTGCCATGACGGGCGACGGGGTGAATGATGCACCGGCGCTGCGGCGCGCCGACATCGGCGTGGCAATGGGCGCGGCTGGCACGGATGTAGCGCGTGAAGCGGCCGACATGGTGCTCACCGACGACAATTTTGCGACCATTCGCGCCGCGGTGGAGGAAGGTCGCGCCGTCTACGACAACCTCATCAAGTTCATTACCTGGACGCTGCCGACCAATCTGGGGGAAGGTCTGGTGATTCTGGCCGCGATTCTTGCCGGGACAGCGCTGCCCATACTCCCCGTGCAGATTCTCTGGATCAACATGACGACCGCCGTGCTTCTCGGCCTCATGCTGGCTTTCGAGCGCCATGAACCCGGCATCATGCAACGGCCGCCAAGGCGGCCAGACAGTCCGATTCTTACCGCGCCACTTGTGTACCGCATCCTGCTCGTCGGAATACTGATGCTGGTGGGGGCCTTTGGACTGTTTGAATGGGAACTGCTGCGCGGCGCACCGGCAGCGGAAGCGAGAACTGCCACGGTCAATGTCTTTGTCTTCACCGAGATCTTTTATCTCTTCAATTGCCGCTCGCTGCGTTATTCCATGTTCCGGCTCGGGGTTTTCTCGAACCGTTGGTTGCTCGGTGGGGTAGCCGCGATGATTGTTCTGCAACTGGGTTTCACCTATCTCCCCGCAATGAACGCTGCGTTCGACAGCCGGCCGATAGGCGCGGGTCAGTGGGCGGTCATAATTGCTTTCAGTCTTGCGGTGTACCTGATCGTTGGTGCGGAAAAGTGGCTGCTGCGCCGGCTGGCCGCCCGGAACGGCGCAGACTGAGAAGTCGCTCTTCGATTCTGTGCCGGTTCTGAAGTAGTCTGGAAAACCTCAACCGGCAGCCATGGAGCGCATCGGCCATGAACAGTCAGGCGGCAATGATCTGGGGCATGTTGTTCGGCGCTGTCGGCATGGGATTCTTTGTGTACGGCCGGCGTCAGCGCATGGTTGTTCCGCTCGTGTGCGGCGTCGGCCTGATGGGCTATTCGTGGTTCATGCCCTCCACATTGCTGCTTGTTGCGGTGGGTGCCGTGCTCACGATCCTGCCGTACTTCCTGCGCTGGTAGTGATTCGTGGGGACCGGACGGCAAGGAGGCCGCATTCGCGGCCTCACTGTAGTTGATCCCGAACGGGGCATGGTCGTGTTCGTCAAAACGGTCCGGACCCGCAGGCCGTCACCTTGTTGGGCACGATGACCTTGTCGACGACATGGATGATGCCGTTTGACGCCTTGATGTTGGCGGACGTGATGTAGGCATTGTCCAACATGACGTTGTTGCCCCCGCTTCTGATGCGCATCTTTTCCCCGTGCAGGGTCTTGGCGCTGCTCATACTGCGAACTTCCCGGGCATCCGCCCAGCCGTTCACCACATGGTGTTTCAGCACGGCGATGAGCACGTCGCGATTCTCCGGCTGGAGCAGGTATTCCACCGTGCCCGGAGGCAATTCGGCGAATGCGGCGTCTGTCGGGGCGAAGACCGTATAGGGGCCACCGTTGCTCAGCGTATACGAGAGGCCGGCGGCATCGAGGGCCGCGATCAGGGTCGTGAACTGGCCTGCCTCGCGGGCCGTGGTGATGATATCCCGCTTCTGCGAGTCGTTGTCGCCTGCCAGAGCTGGAACCGTGGCCGTCAGGGCCAGTACGGCGATAGCCAGGCTCGACACGAAGCGGCGGGGGAAGTATTTGGAACGGATGTTTCTCATAACCGAATCTCCATCTTCGGGGGAGGGGCCAGTTTGTGGCTTTGTTCTAATAATTGTCAATATATCGGACTGGAATAGTGAGGCAAAAGGTATACAATTAGGGCGAGAATGAACAAAAAGGATCGGGACATGTATTCAATGGCGGCCGTGGTATTGGAGACAGGCCTGACGGCGCATACCGTGCGCGCCTGGGAACGGCGCTATGCTGCCGTGCAACCCCGGCGTGATGAAAGCGGGCGACGCAGCTACAGCGCGGCCGACGTGGAGCGGCTTCGTCTGCTCAAGCGGGCCACCGAACTGGGCCATCCGATTCGCAAACTGGCCGGGCTGAATTCTGACGAGTTGGGGACGCTGCTGGCTACGGTCCGTTCTGAAGAGGCAGGCGATCCGGCGACATCAGCCTTTCGGAGATCGCTGCTGGCGGCGGTCGAACAATATGATGTGGTGGGCTGCGAGCGGCAGTTGCGTCTGGCGCTTGCCACCCTGCCGGCGGTTTCTCTGGTCCAGCAGGTGTTGGTTCCGGCATTGCGCGAAATCGGGGAGCGGTGGTTTGCCGGTGAGGTCACCGTAGCCCAGGAGCGCTTGTTCACGTCCACCGTTGTGCGCACCGTCCAGGCCATGCTCGATCGCCTTTCCGGGGGGCGGGGCGCGCCGAAGCTCGTGTTCGCGACTCTGCCAGGCGAACGCCATACGACAGGCGCGCTGCTGGCCGGGTATTTTGCGGCCACGCGGGGTGCGACCGTCCACTTTGTGGGTAGCGAATTGCCACCGGACGCATTGGCCCGTCTGGCGCTTGCCTGGCGGTGTGACGCGGTGTGTGTGAGCGTGGTACTGGCCTCGGCGCAGACCGACGCGCGCTCGCGTTTGCGCGAGCTGGCCGGCGAACTGGACGGCCGAATCCCCATCTGGGTGGGTGGCAGCGGCGTGGATTCGATTCGCGACGCGCAGGGCGCCGCCCCCGAAGGCTGTGCGGCGATTGCCAGCGTGCAGGAGTTGCTGGTCCGGCTCGACGCGCTGGCGGTCGGGGCACATCCGGCCTGAGGTAGTTTGTTGCCAGGCTCAGCGCTGGAGGAAGAGTCACGTACCCTGCCTGAGTATCGTCACGGGAGGCTGGCCAACGACTTTCCGTGTCGCGGCCACACCGGCCAGGGTGACCAGGGCCACACCGCCAGCGATTCCGCTGATCCAGAGCCATGGATTGAGTTGCCAGGGAATATCGAACACCCGCGTGGCCAACAGCCACCCGGTGAAGCTGGCGCCCGCGGCCGCAAGGACGCCGGAGAGAAGGCCCAGCAACGCAAATTCCGCAGTCACGCTGGCGAAGACGAGGCGGCGCGAGGCCCCGAGCGCGCGGAGCAGGGCGGACTCAAAGCGCCGCTCTCGGCGTGATGCCTGCACGGCCGCTAGAAGCACCACCACGCCGGCGGCCAGGGTGAAGCCGAACAGGAATTCGACCGCCCGGGCGGCCTGATCCATCAGACTGCGAACACGGTTCATGATGCTGTTCAGGTCCAGCACGGTGACGCTCGGGAAGCGATCCACGAAGTCCACAAGCAATCGGCCGCGTTCCGGCGGCAGGTAGGCGCTGGTGATCCAGGTGGCGGGAAAATTCTCCAGGGCGCCCGGCGAAAAGACCAGAAAGAAATTGGGCTGGAAGCTGTCCCAGGCCACCTTGCGCAGATTGGCAATGCGCGCGGTGACCTTTTCGCCGGTGACGGCAAAGGTGAGCGTATCACCCAGTTTGAAGCCCATGTCAGCGGCCGTGTCCTGCGCCACTGATACCTCGGGGACCGCGGGTGTGCCCTGCCACCATTGGCCGGCCACCAGGGTATTGCCAGCAGGCAGGCGGGCCGACCAGGACAGGTTCTGCTCGCGGTTGACGAACCATCGCTGTTGGCGACTGTCGAGATCCGTTTCGCTGATCGGCCGGCCGTTGATGGCGGTGAGGCGGGCGCGGACCATGGGCGCCAGTCGGGGTACCTCGAGGCCGTGGTCGCGAAAGAAATGGCGCACGGCCGCGCGCTGGTCGGTCTGGATGTTGATGAAGAAGTGATTGGGCGCGTCCGGGGGCAGGGTGGAGCGCCAGCCGGCGAGCAGATCGGTGCGTACGATTGCCAGGAGCAGGAGGACCAGCAGGCCGAGGCCGAAGGCCACCGACTGGGCAATGCTTTCAGGACCGCGGCGGGCGATATTGGCGACACCGAAGCGGCCCGCCGTGCCGGCGCGACCGCGGATGCGGTCGAGCAGGCGCACCATCAGCCAGGCACCGCCGGCCAGCAGCAGGGCGCCTCCGGTGATTCCGCCAAGGGCATAGGCGGACAGCCGCAGATCTCCGAGTCGCCAGACCGTGAGTACCAGGACTGCGGCAACGGCGGCACCATAGAGCAGCCAGGCCGAGATTGGCGCCGGCAACATTTCGCGGCGCAGGACCCGTGCCGGCGGCGTGCGCGCGAGTGTCGCCAGGGGAGGCAGCGCGAAGCCGGCGAGGAGCAGTACGGTGGTGCCAAGGGCGCCGAGGACAGGGCCGGTAATCGTGGGAGGCGGCAGGCCCGCTTGCAGGAGGTCGCCGAGCAGGAATACCAGACCGCTTTGGGCGGCATAGCCCATCAACAGGCCCAGCGCTCCGCCAATGAGTCCCAGCCATGACAGACGCATGACATAAAGTGCCAATATGCTGGCGCGGCGCATGCCAAGCGATTTGAGGATCGCCACGGTGTCGGTTTCCCGCCGGGCATACTGGCGAGCGGCCAGAGCAATCGCGGCGCCAGCCAGAAGCGCTGCGGTAAGCGCGGCGAGGGTGTGGAAGCGGTGCGCGCGAAGCACGGCTTCCCGCATGCCGCGGTTGGCATCACTGACGGTCATGAGCCGTTCGCCCTGGCTCAGATCCGGCCGAATCTTCTCACTGAACGCCTTGACCGCGGCCGCCGGGCCGGCGGCCAGCAGGCGGTAATGTACGCGGCTGGCCGGACCCACCAGGCCGGTTGCCGCAATATCGGACTGGTTGAGAAGCGCGGGAGCGACAAAGTCGGTGAATGTCTGCCCTTCGTCAGGCAGGGAGCCCAGCACGCGCGTGACCCGGAACGAGCGCTTGCCGATGGTGACTTCACCACCCGGTGTTACGGCCAGCGCGGCCATCAATCGCGAGGCCAGCCAGACCTCACCGGGTTCGGGAAAGCCGTCGGCAGGTCGGGATTGGCCAAATGGCGTATCCGCCACGCGGATCTTTCCACGCAGGGGATAGCCGGGGGTGGCGGCACGGATGTCGGCCAGTTGCACCTTGTCGCCATGCTTGATGACACTCGCGAAGGTAAGCAGCGAGGCGGTCCTGAGACCGCTCGCCCGCGCGATCCGCGCGTAGTCGGCGGGCAGTCCGTGCCGCGCACTGACGGCGACATCCGCGGCCAGCGCCGCGCCGGACTGCTGGCGAATGCTTTCGTTGATCCGGCTGGTCGTGAAACCCACGGCGCTGATGGCGCCGACCGCCACCACGAGGGCCGCTAGCAGTACACCCAGTTCTCCCGAACGCCATTCCCGGCGCAGGTTGCGCAGTGACTGTCGGATCAGTTTCATGCCCGTTGCGCCTCGGGCGTCGCGATATCGGCTTCCAGCCGGCCAGCCGACAGACGCAGGATCCGTCCGCAGCGTTCGGCGAGGGCCCGGTCATGCGTCACCATGAGCAGGGTCGTGCGGTTTTGCCGGTTCAGGCGGAAGAGTTCTTCGATGACCCGTTCCCCCGTGGCCGTATCCAGACTACCGGTGGGCTCGTCCGCGAACAGCAGGGTCGGCCGTGCAGCAAATGCCCGGGCCAGGGCCACCCGCTGCTGCTCGCCGCCCGAGAGTTGTCGCGGATAGTGACTGGCGCGCGCATCGAGGCCCACCTGGGCAAGAACTTCGCGGGCACGCTGCGCCGCATCGTTCGCCTCGGCCAGCTCCAGGGGCAGAAGCACGTTTTCCAGCGCCGTGAGGCCGGGCAACAGGTGAAAGGACTGAAAGACGAAACCGACCAGCCGTGCGCGCAGCGAAGCCCGGCCGTCCTCGTCAAGGGCGTTGAGATCCTGGCCATCGAGCAGGACGCGGCCGCTGGTGGGCAGGTCGAGGCCGGCCAGCAGGCCGAGCAGGGTAGTCTTGCCCGAGCCGGAGGCACCGAGGATGGCGACACTTTCGCCCGGCAGAATGCGGAAACTCACGCCCTCGAGAATGGTCAATTCGCCAGAAGGACTGATAACCTGCTTGCCGAGTCCTTCGGCCACAACAACGGGAGCCACGGTCTTGCCATCCTTCATGCGCGTCATCCTTTCCTGTGTCCTGGTCCTCTGGTTGCTGCCGGCGGCCGCCATGGCCGCGCCCACCATCCTGGTCATGGGGGACAGCCTCAGTGCAGCGCACGGTATTCCCTTGGACCAGGGTTGGGTGGCCTTGTTGCAGAAACGCCTGGAAAATCGAGGCTACCCGTATGCTGTGGTCAACGCCAGCATCTCGGGAGAAACCACGGCGGGTGCGCTGGCCCGCCTTCCCGATGTCCTGAGCAAATACCGTCCGACGATCGTGATCATCGAACTCGGCGGGAACGACGGCCTCCGGGGTATTTCGGTCGATGAATTCCGCTCCAACCTGACCCGAATGATCGAGCAGAGCAAACAGGCGGGCGCCCGCGTGCTGTTGACAGGCATTCGCCTGCCGCCGAATTATGGACCCGACTACACCCGGGATTTCTTTGATGTCTATGCGCAACTCGCGGACAAATATGGCGTGGCCCTTGTGCCATTCTTCATGCAGGATGTCGCGACGCGACCGGATCTGATGCAGTCCGACGAACTGCATCCCAATGCCAAAGGCCAGCCCAGGCTGCTGGACAATACGTGGCCCTATCTGGAGCCACTGCTGAAGGCGGTCAGTCAACCAAGAGCAGGCGCGGACGGATCCCGCTAAAGCCAGCTGGTGAGTTGCACGCCGAAGCCGACGCGGGTTACCAGTACGTTATAGTCGACCAGACTTTCGCCGTAGCCGCGAAACACCTGCACATAGCCGCGAAGATTGTTATCCAGCGGGAAACTCCAACCCAGTTCAAAGGCACCCTTGTTGTCTGTGGTGCTGAAGTTGTTCCTGAGCATCAGGCTGTATTCGTTGCCGGCCCGCTTGAATGCCGCGGAGAACTCCCCATGCCCCATGTAGTGGGTGATGTCGGGGTTGTCGTCGGTGGTGGACGATTCCGGCAACCGGTACCAGGGCTTGAAGCTGAAGGCAAAGCCCCCGCGCTCGACGATAAACTGCGCGTAGATACGATTCCAGCTGCGTGACAGCGGATCGGACTGGCCGTTCGACTGATGGTCAAGTCCGAACCGAAGTACACGGTTGCGAAATCCGAGCCATTTGAAGTCGGTCAGGAAATCGAGCATGAGTTCGGGTTCATGATCGGTCTCGCGGAAGGGAGAAGACGCCTTGCGATCGTAGGCCTGCCAGAATGCTCTCTGCGTATAGCCAAAGGAAAGCCTGCTGTTCTTTCCAAGGGGATGCTTGAGAATCGGAAACTTGATGCTCAGCTGGAATTCCATCTCCGCGTGCCGGAAGCTGTCGCCCTTGGTGCCGAACGGGGTCCGGTTGAGGCCGTCGACGTAGGTGAAGGGCAGGATGTAGGTGGGTCGGTGCGACTGCAGGGTGAAAGGCAGGCGCTCGGACTTTTCCTCTTCCTTGATCCGTTCGCTTACACTGGGTGGCTCATTGAGAACCTGGTCAATGGGGTTCTCGACTGGCTGGGACGGCCGGTCCTGGTCCTTTGGGGGCGATTGCGTTTCTGCCGCTAGTACGCCGCAGGAAGTGCTGCCGAGTAGCAGTGACAGAAGCAGTGCCAGACGATTCATTCTCGACTCCCGGGCCAGAGTGGATTCTTGATTGCTGCGCCGGATCGTCTACAGACGGGGCAGCATTGACCATAGCACGCGTCATTCAGGGAGTTCATTTCTGTCGGCGCTACCGTCGGGATCGGAGAAGCCGGCGATGCTTGCCCGGTATCCACGGCCGCTGTGGCATGCCGCTGTCCGAAGTGGGCGGGGTGGGAACTCCTGAACAATTGGCGAAACGTAAAAAACCGCCCGAATGGACGGTTTTTTACGTTTGATATGGTGGAGGCGGCGGGAATCGAACCCGCGTCCGCGAGCCCTCCGCCCTCGGCTCTACATGCTTAGCCCGGTCTTTGAGTTTCGCCAGCCGCTACCCGACGGGCAGGGAAAACAACTGGCTAGTTCACATTTGGGTTTTAGCGGATCGGTCGTGAACCAACGTCACCGCGATCTTGTGAAGCGTCGACCCCTGAAGTCCCGAAGGACTTTCTGAAAGGCACAAGCACCTTTCAGTCAGAGGCTGGCGGGCTGTTTAGGCCGCCAGGGCGTAGTTGTCGTCGTTGGCAACTATTGTTGTACAGTCGGTTTTACGAGGTGGACTGTACCTCGGCATGCACCTCAGGTTTCGCGACCCACGTCGAAGCCATGTCGCCCCCTGAAATCATCCCCAGTCTACGCGAAGGCCTGCAGTCCGGCCATACCCCGGAAGCTCCGGGGTCTCACAGCACCACCCCGGCGCAGGGGTACACCGGGGCGATGGGGTCCATCTTAGCTAGGAGGTTGTTGACCTGCTATTCACTATAGGCAGTTTTCAACTGCCCGGGTTCCCTTGATTTCGAAATGGGGGTCAACCACCGGATTTCAAGAGACGGGCCTTCTGGCGCTGCCAGTCGCGGTCTTTCTTGACCGCGCGCTTGTCATGTTCCTTCTTGCCCTTGGCAAGGCCCAGCTTGAGCTTGGCACGCCCCCGCTGCCAGTAGAGCGCCAGGGGGGTGAGGGTGTAGCCCTTGCGTTCCACGGCACCGATCAGTTTGTCCAGCTCGTTGCGGTGCAGCAACAGCTTGCGCGTGCGTGTCGGGTCGGTATGCACGTGGGTGGAGGCCGAGGTCAGGGGCGTGAAATGCGCACCCAACAGGAAGGCTTCACCGTCTTTGATCACGGCATAGGCTTCCTGCAGGCTGGCACGGCCCTCGCGCAGACTCTTCACCTCCCAGCCCTCCAGCGCGAGTCCGGCTTCGAAGGTTTCCTCGATGAAAAACTCGTGCCGGGCCTTGCGGTTGAGAGCGATGGTGTTGTCGTCGGCTTTCTTCGGTTTCTTGCTCATGAGGGCCATTATACGGGGCCGTACGGTTGGGCGGCCACGCCCAAAGGTGGTTTTAACGGTTGTTCTGGCTGACGAATTGCCCGAAAATCGCGCCCTTTGTTGCGGTGGTGGGGAGAAACCATGCCACGTCGACAGTCGATCCACGGCCAGTGGTCGTCCCGGATGGCCTTCATACTCGCGGCCACGGGAGCCGCGGTCGGATTGGGCAACGTCTGGAAATTCCCCTATATGGCGGGGGCCAATGGCGGCGGTGCATTCGTGCTGGTCTATCTGGCCTGCGTGCTGGCCATCGGCCTGCCGATCATGATGGCGGAGGTGCTCCTGGGCCGGCGCGGGCGCCGCAATCCCATCAATACCATGAAGCTGTTGTCGGAGGAGGAGTCCGGCCGGCCGTGGTGGCAGATCGTTGGCTGGAGTGGCGTGATCGCCGGCTTCATCATTCTTTCCTACTACAGTGTGATCGCCGGATGGGCAATGGATTATGTGTTTCGGACGGCCAGCGGACTGTTCGTGCAGGTCGATGCCGACACGGCATTGCGCGAGTTCAACAATCTGGTCTCCGACCCGGTGACCCTGATTCTCTGGCACACCCTGTTCATGGCGATCACGGTCTGGGTGGTGGCGCGCGGCGTGCAGCAGGGGCTGGAGAGTGCGGTTCGATTCATGATGCCCGCGCTGTTCACGTTGTTGCTGGTGATGGTCGCGTATGCAATGACCACCGGCGAGTTTCTGCACGGCATCCATTACATGTTCGCTCCGGACTTCCGTGCCGTGGAAAAGAACACGGGCACCGTCGTGCTCATGGCCATGGGCCAGGCCTTTTTCACCCTCAGTCTCGGCATGGGCGGCATGATGGCCTACGGGGCGTATCTGCCGGACAATGCCTCCATCGCCAAGACCTCGCTGACGGTCGTCTTTGCCGATACTGCCGTGGCCATCCTCGCCGGACTGGCGATCTTTCCCATCGTGTTCGCCAATCATCTGGACGCCACCGAGGGGCCGGGACTGATCTTCCAGACCCTGCCGCTGGCTTTCGGGCGAATGCCCGGGGGCGTGTTCTTCGGCACGCTGTTTTTCGTGCTGCTGGTCTTCGCGGCCTGGACTTCATCCATCAGTCTGATTGAGCCGGCCGTGGCCCGAATGGTGGAACATCACGGCATGACTCGCCACAAGGCTGCCTGGACCGTGGGCATCGTGGTCTGGCTGCTGGGGCTGGGGACGGTCTTCTCCTTCAATGTGCTGGCCGGTTTCAAGCCGCTGGGCCTGACCATTTTCGGGATGTTCGATTTCGTTACCAGCGATGTGTTGTTGCCACTGGGTGGGCTGCTGATCGCAGTGTTTGCGGGTTGGGTCATGTGCAAGAGTTCCACGGTGGAGGAACTGGAGGTGGAGCCCGGGCTTGGTTATGGACTGTGGCGTTTCCTGGTCCGATTCGTTGCACCGTTGGGCGTGCTGCTGGTGTTGCTCAACGCCACCGGGCTGCTTCACCTGTTCAGCAAGGCCTGAGTGAATGCGCACCATCCACCGAAGCGCGCTGGTCCCGTATACGCCGGATGAGATGTACGGCCTGGTCAACGACGTGGAACGCTATCCGGAATTTCTGCCGTGGTGCCGTTCGGCACGGATCGAGGGCCGGCAGGAAAACCAGATTGAAGCGAGTCTGGAACTGGCCCGCGGAGGCGTTCACAAATGGTTCACCACGCGTAATCGTCTGACCCCGGGCGAACGAATCGATATTGAACTTGTTGACGGACCCTTCCGTCGGCTCGCCGGGGCCTGGCAGTTTCAGTCTCTCAACGGCGAGGGCTGCAAGGTGGTGCTGGACATGCGCTTCGAGATTGCCAATCCCATGTTGGGGATGATGCTGGGCCCGGTGTTCCACCAGGTCTGCAACTCCATGGTGGATGCCTTTATTCGGCGGGCCAGGGATATCTATGGCAGTCGCTAGGCAGATCGCGGTCGAGGTTGCGCACGCGAGGCCCGAGCGTCAGCTCGTCCTCAGGCTGGACGTACCGGAAGGCACGACCGTGCTGGAGGCCGTGCGGCGCTCCGGCATCCTGGAACGGTTTCCATCCATTGATCTTGCACACAACCGTCTGGGCGTGTTCGGCAAGCTGGTCAAGCCGGACCAGGTGCTGCGCGAAGGAGATCGCGTGGAAATCTATCGGCCGTTGGTGGCCGATCCCAAGGAAGCGCGACGGCGTCGGGCGGCCGCCGGACGCACCATGGGCAGGGAGACTCAGCCGCCGGCCGGGCGGGGCTCCGAGTCGGATGCGGAGGACACGGACAAGCCCTTGGCCTGAGCCTCGGTGTCAACGCGGGTTACGCCTCCATTGGCGTCGAAATAGACCACGATTTCGCCGTGCTCGTCTTTGCCGTTGCTGCGGTCGAGGTAATACACATACTCCCAGCGGTCGGCCTGGAAGGGGTCGGCGAGTTGCGGGGTTCCCAAAAGGTATCGGACCTGCGAGCGGGTCATGCCCGGCTTGATCCGGGCGACGTCGCTCGGCGCGATGAAGTTGCCCTGCTGGATGTCCTGACGATATACACAGCCAGCCGCGAGCAGTGCGGCGGCAAGCAGGAACAGACTGATTATGCGCATAAAATTCACTACTTGGTCTGGGGTTTCCTGTAAGCGATAATACCTGATCAGTCCGTTTTCAAGCTAGCAGGAAGACAAAGGCACCGGAACGTGGAATCCCAAGACCTTCGCAAGGCAGGGCTCAAGGTCACCCTTCCCAGGGTGAAAATCCTGGAGATCCTGGAAAATGCCGAGCATCGCCACATGAGCGCCGAGGACCTGTACAAGGCCCTGCTCGATTCCGGCGAAGATATCGGTCTGGCCACAGTCTACCGCGTGCTCACCCAGTTCGAATCAGCGGGCCTGGTCACCCGGCACCATTTTGAAGGCGGCCATTCGGTATTCGAGCTGAACGAGGGGGACCACCACGACCATATCCTCTGTGTGAAATGCGGCCGGGTGGACGAGTTCGTGGACGAGGTGATCGAAGAGCGCCAGGAACATATCGCCTCGAAGGCCGGCTACGAGATGACCGATCACTCCCTCTACATCTATGGCATCTGCCCGGATTGCCGGGCCGAGCTGCAGAAGCGCTGAACAGTCTCTGATCAGGCGGCGTCAGGCCGTCCTGGCCCTTTCGATCATTTCCCTGGCATGGGTTCGGGTGGTTTCGGTGATTTCCATCCCTCCCAGCATTCGGGCCAGTTCCTCCACCTGGCCGTCCGAATCCAGTAGATCGATGGCTGTCCGCGTGCTCTCCTTGCGGGCCTGCTTGCTCACCTTGAAATGGCAGTGAGCCTGGCTGGCCACCTGGGGCAGATGGGTCACACAGAGCACCTGTCGGCTGCTTCCCAGCCCCCGCAACTGCCGGCCGACGATTTCCGCCACGCCGCCACCGATGCCGGCATCCACTTCGTCGAACACCATGGCGGGTATGTCGGTGGCATGGGCCGCGATGACCTGAATCGCCAGACTGATGCGTGAGAGTTCGCCGCCGCTGGCGACTTTGGCGAGGGGGCGGGCAGGCTGGCCGGGGTTCGCGCTGACCAGGAACTCGATCGTGTCAGTGCCGGTTGGCGAAAGCCGGGCCGCCTCCCCCTGTGAGGTCACGGCCGCGTCGAACCGCCCACCGGGCATGCCCAGCTGGTTCATCTGCTCGGAAACCGCCTTGCTCAGCCGGACTGCAGCCTTGTGTCGCGCGTCATGAAGTTGGCCGGCGAGTTCACGGTAGCCTTTTTCGAGGCTCTCCAGCTGAGCCTGCAGCTTGCCGAGTCGCAGGTCCGCATCCTGCAGGGAATCGAGTTCCTCTTCGAGCGCGGCCTGGAGGTCGGTGAGATCATCGGGCTGGACGCGATGCTTGCGGGCCAGCTGGTGCGCGCTGCCGATCCGGTCTTCGACCCAATCGCGGCGTTCCGGGTCCATGTCGAGATCGGCCAGGTAGCGGCGCAACTCCTCGGCACCTTCCTGCAGGCTGATCAGTGCACTGTTCAGGCCGTCCCGGACTTCCCCGAGCGAGGCGTCGATGTCGGCCAGTGATTCGAGTTCGCGTGCCGCGCCCGAGAGCAGTTGATAGGCGGACAGGTCCTCGGATTCGTAGCTCATGGCCAGCGCGCGCTGGGCGCCTTCCAGCAGCCGCCCGCTGTTGGCCAGGCGATCGTGCTCCTCTTCGAGCTTCGCCAGTTCGCCGGCGTTCAGTCCCAGCGCCCTGAGTTCGTCGACCTGATGGCGCAGCAGTTCCAGCCGGTCATCCCGGTCCCGCGCCTTTTCGGTCAGTTCTTCAAGTGTCTGTCGGATGTCGCGCCATTCGGCGTATGCCGAGGCAACCTGCTCAAGGAGCTTGTCATTGCCGGCGTAGTTGTCCAGCAGGTTGCGCTGGATATCGCGACGCAGCAGCGACTGGTGTTCGTGCTGGCCGTGGATATCCACCAGCCTTTCGCCCAGTTCCTTGAGCGTGGCCATGGGGACACTGCGACCGTTGACATAGCCGCGCGATCGTCCCTCCGCGGTGATCACGCGGCGAATGATGCATTCGCCTTCGGCGCCGAGATCGTGCTCATCGAGCCAGCTTCGTACAGGCGCGCTATCGGCCAGATCGAAATCCGCGCTGATTTCGGCGCGTTTCGCGCCGTGGCGTACGGTGGTGGCGTCCGCGCGGTCACCCAGTACCAGGCCAAGGGCGTCCACCAGGATGGATTTGCCGGCGCCCGTTTCGCCGGTCAGCACGTTCAGCCCGGTGCTGAAGTCCAACTCCAGGCGCTCGATGATCGCGAAATCCCGAATGTGTATTCGTTCCAGCACGGCTTAACGCGTCCCATCCATGTGTTCGCTTCGACCCCAATGCAGTTTGTTGCGCAGGATCCGGAAATAGTCGTGGTCACGTGGGTGGAGCAGGGTGACGCTCAGTACGCTCTTGCGGATGCGTACCCGGTCGCCCCAGGACAGACCGGCGTGGCGCTGCCCGTCCCATATCAACTGCGCCTGGCTTTCCTCGCGGCCCCTGAGTACCACCTCGACCACGCTGTCGCTGGCCAGTGCCAGTGGCCGGTCGCTCAGTGTGTGGGGACAAATGGGTACCAGCGCGATGGCCTCCAGCGACGGATGCAGAATCGGCCCCCCGCCGGAGAGCGCGTAGGCGGTGGAGCCGGTCGGTGTGGCGACCACCAGCCCGTCGGCGCGGTGCGAGCAGACGTAGGCGCCATCCACATGGGTGTCGAACTCGATCATGCGCCCACCGTCCGCCTTCTGGATCACGGCATCGTTCAGGGCCACATCCACCGACCCCTCGCCGTCGGCGTGCATGATGCCGGCTTCAAGCAGGCAGCGCCGGTCGCTCAGGTACTCGCCGGCCAGGATGCTGTCCAGCGCGGAAATCACATCTTCCCGGGGAATGTCAGTGAGAAATCCCAACCGGCCGAGGTTGATGCCGACGAGCGGGACGTCGTAACTGGCCAGGCTGCGCGCGGCATTGAGCATCGTGCCGTCACCGCCGATGACGACCACCAGGTCGCATTGCCGGCCGAGAGCATCGCGTTCCAGGCACTGATGATCAAGATCGGGCAGCAGTAGCGCGGTGGCGGTATCCACGCGCACGTGGAACCCCCGCCGGGCAAGGTGTCCGGCCACCGTTCCCAGCGTCCGAATCACGCGCTCGTCGCCTTCCTTGCCGAGCAGGCCGATGGTGGAAAATTGCGTGTTCATAAAGTGGCGAAAACTTATCACGTGTGCTCTGGCGCGCCAACAAGAACCCGCGCGGCCGGGGGTGGCGCATCGTGGTCGGGGACCCTCCACAAGTCGCTGTTTTGCCTTGACACTGTTCAGGGTGGATTGCTAATTTTTAGCACTCGAAAAACCAGAGTGCTAACGGGTGGTGAGCCCCGAAATCCGAATGGCCAACGAATCCAGCGAATCGGTCCTCAATGAGCGCGCCCAACACCTGCTCAAGGTGATGGTCGAGCGCTATATCCAGGAGGGCCAGCCGGTGGGGTCCCGGCTGCTGTCGCGCGATTCCGGCCTGGACCTCAGTCCGGCCAGTGTGCGCAACGTGATGGCGGACCTGGAAGAACTCGGTTTTGTTCAGTCACCGCATACGTCCGCGGGTCGGGTGCCCACCGTCAAGGGGTATCGATTTTTCGTGGATACGTTGCTCACCGTGCGTCCCATCGACCGTCGCGAAGTCCAGCGCATGGAGAGCGAGCTCGTTGCCACGCTTGGGGATCCCCAGGAACTGGTCGCTTCGACGTCCACGCTGTTGTCCGGCATTACCCGTCTGGCCGGTGTTGTCACCCTTCCCAGGCGCGAACACAGCTCGTGGCGACAGATCGAATTTCTCCCGCTATCGGACAACCGTGTGCTGGCCATCCTGGTGATCAACGAGCGCGAGGTGCAAAACCGCATACTGCACCTCGAGGGTGGCTACAGTTCCAGTCAGTTGCAGAAGGCCGCCAACTACCTGAACGCCCATTTCGCCGGGCGTGATCTCAACGAGGTGCGCGAAAGCCTGCTTCGGGAGATGCGCGAGGCCCGGGAAAGCATGAACGAACTGATGCTCACGGCCATCAGCATGGCCGAGCAGGTATTCGGCGGCGAGGACGAGGGCGAGGGCGAATATGTTATCGCCGGGCAGACGAATCTCATGGAATTCGCAGAACTCTCCGACGTCGAGAAGCTGCGCAGGCTCTTTGACGCCTTCAATCAGAAACGCGACATTCTGCATCTGCTGGACAAATGCGTGACCGCGAGTGGCGTGCAGATATTCATCGGCGAGGAGTCCGGTTACCAGGTGCTGGATGAATGCAGCGTGGTGACCTCGCCCTATGAAGTGGACGGCGAAGTGGTCGGCGTGCTGGGAGTGATCGGGCCCACCCGGATGGCCTACGAGCGGGTGATCCCCATCGTCGATGTCACCGCGCGTCTGCTCGGCGCCGCCTTGAATTCCCGAAAGTAGGCCCCATTGGAGCTTAAGCGGACCGTCATTGGGACGGCAGGTTTCATATTGCCCGGTGCCGGAGGGGCGCCGGCAGCGGAAATGACCCAGGAGTGAACGACATGTCCAGCGAAAAGCCGGCCGAAGAGCCATCCGGCGCAGCCGAGGAACAGGCGCAGGTTGCCGAGGCGGATGCCGCCGAGAAGGAAAATGCGGGTAGTGACCTCGAGCAGCAACTGGCCGAGGCGCGCGCCCGGGCCGAGGAGAATCACGGCAACTATCTGCGCGCGCTGGCCGAACTGGAGAATGTGCGCAAGCGGGCCCAGCGGGACGTGGAGCATGCGCACAAGTTCGCACTGGAAAAATTCGCCAACGAGATGCTGACCGTGCGCGACAGCCTGGAGATGGGGCTGAATGCGGCACAGGGCGAGAATGCCGACGTCGAAACCCTGCGTCAGGGCAAGGAAGTGACGCTCAAGCAGCTCACGGCGGCTCTGGAGAAATTCGGAATTACCGAAATCAACCCCGAGGGGCAGCCATTCAATCCGGAATTCCATGAGGCGATGGCCATGCAGGAATCGGCTGAAGCCGAACCGGACACGGTGCTGCACGTGGTGCAGAAGGGCTACCTGCTCAACGGGCGCCTGCTGCGGCCGGCGCGGGTGATTGTGGCGCGGGCGCCGGCGGACGACGAATCGGCCAATTGACGTATTGGTGGGCGCCACCTGCTTGAAAGGCGTGAGCGGGACCCCATAAAGGCCTTTAGACAAGCTTTTTTCAAACGACTTTTCGGGAGTAACTAGCGATGGGCAGAATCATCGGAATTGACCTGGGGACCACCAACTCGTGCGTGGCGATCATGGAAGGAGGCAAGCCCAAGGTGATCGAGAACAGCGAGGGTGATCGCACCACGCCGTCGATCGTGGCCTTCACGAAGGACAATGAGGTGCTCACCGGCCAGTCGGCCAAGCGCCAGGCGGTCACCAATCCCCACAACACCCTGTTTGCGGTCAAGCGCCTGATCGGTCGGCGTTTCGAGGATGCCGTGGTCCAGAAGGACATCGACATGGTGCCTTACAAGATCGTCAAGGCCGACAACGGTGACGCCTGGGTGGAAGCGCAGGGCAAGAAGATGGCGCCGCCGGAGATTTCCGCCCGCGTACTGCAGAAGATGAAGAAGACCGCGGAAGACTATCTCGGCGAGGAAGTGACCGAGGCAGTCATTACGGTGCCGGCCTATTTCAACGATTCGCAGCGTCAGGCGACCAAGGATGCCGGCAAGATCGCCGGTCTCGAGGTCAAGCGCATCATCAACGAACCGACGGCGGCGGCGCTGGCCTACGGTATGGACAAGAAGCGCGGCGACCGCAAGATTGCCGTGTACGATCTGGGCGGTGGCACCTTCGACATCTCCATTATCGAGATTGCCGAAGTTGACGGCGAGCACCAGTTCGAGGTGATGTCGACCAATGGCGACACCTTCCTCGGTGGCGAAGACTTCGACAAGAAGGTCATCGACTACATGGCCGCCGAGTTCCAGAAGGAACAGGGCATTGATATCCGCAAGGACCCGCTGGCCATGCAGCGTCTCAAGGAGGCCGCCGAGAAGGCCAAGATCGAGCTGTCTTCCAGCCAGCAGACCGAGGTCAACCTGCCCTATATCACCGCAGACGCCAGCGGCCCGAAGCACCTCAATCTGAAAATCACGCGGGCCAAGCTGGAATCCCTGGTCGAGGACCTGATCAAGCGCACCATCGAGCCTTGCAAGGTGGCGCTCAAGGACGCCGGCCTGTCGGTCAGCGAGATCGATGACGTGATTCTGGTCGGTGGCCAGACCCGCATGCCCAAGGTGCAGGATGCCGTGAAGGATTTCTTTGGCAAGGACCCGCGCAAGGACGTCAACCCGGACGAAGCCGTGGCCATCGGCGCGGCGATCCAGGCCGGGGTCATGGGTGGTGACGTCAAGGACGTGCTGTTGCTCGACGTGACGCCGCTGTCGCTGGGTATCGAGACCCTGGGCGGCATCATGACCAAGCTGATCGAGAAGAACACGACGATTCCGACCAAGGCGTCGCAGGTGTTCTCCACTGCCGAGGACAACCAGAATGCGGTCACCGTGCATGTCCTGCAGGGCGAGCGTGAACGCGCCTCCGACAACAAGTCGCTGGGACGCTTCGATCTGCAGGACATTCCGCCGGCTCCGCGCGGTGTGCCCCAGATCGAGGTTACGTTCGACATCGACGCCAATGGTATTCTCAATGTATCCGCCAAGGACAAGGCCACCGGCAAGGAACAGTCCATCGTAATCAAGGCCTCCAGTGGTCTGTCCGATGACGAGATCGAACGCATGGTCAAGGATGCCGAGGCCCATGCGGAGGAGGACAAGAAGTTCCATAAGCTGGTCAATGCGCGCAATCAGGCCGACAGCCTGATCCATGCAGCCGAGAAGTCCGTCAAGGAACTTGGCGACAAGGTCAGTGAGGAGGAGAAGAAGGCGGTCGAGGATGCCATTGCGGAGCTTCGCGAGGTCCTGGATGGGGACGACGCCGAGGCAATCGAGACCCGCAGCCAGAAGCTGGCCGAGGTTTCGGGCAAGCTGGCGGAGAAGCTCTATGCCCAGCAGGCCGAGGCCGGTGCGGCCGGCGGCGAGGAGGCCGCGGCCGAAGGTCAGGCCGAGGCCGGCAAGGAAGACGACGTGGTGGATGCCGAGTTCGAGGAGGTCAAGGAGAACCGCAAGTAGACACGACGCCCCCGGGCGGCGTCAGGGAGCGTCGCCCGGGGATTCCGCGAAAGGACACGCAGCCGCGACGGTCCCGGGACCTCGCGGCTTGCCTGTGACTGATGACTGAGACAAACGACCGGGAACAAGAGAGCCGATATGGCAAGAGACTATTACGAGATTCTGGGGGTGGACAAAAATGCCTCCGACGCCGAACTGAAGAAAGCCTATCGGCGTCTGGCGATGAAATACCACCCCGATCGTAACCCCGGTGACGAAGAAGCCGAGAGCCGGTTCAAGGAGGCCAAGGAGGCCTATGAAATCCTCACCGACCCACAAAAACGGGCCGCTTACGACCAGTTTGGTCACGCGGGCGTCGATCCATCGATGGGCGGTGGTCGCGGCGCGGGTGGTTTTCATGGCTTCGGCGGAGCGGAAGCCTTCAGCGATATTTTCGGTGACGTCTTTGGCGACATTTTCGGTGGTGGCCGGCGGGGTGGCGGTCGCAGTCGCGTCATGCGCGGCGCCGATTTGCGCTATGAACTGGATCTGAGCCTGGAGCAGGCGGTCGCCGGTGACACCATCAAGGTGCAAATCCCCACTGCCGTAGCCTGCGAGGAGTGCGACGGCAGCGGTGCGGCAAAAGGCAGCCAGCCGGAGACTTGCGACACCTGTGGCGGCGCCGGTCAGGTGCGGATGCAGCAGGGCTTCTTCTCCATCCAGCAGCCCTGCCCGCAATGCCGCGGTCAGGGCAAGGTGATTCGGGATCCCTGCCATACCTGCCATGGCAGCGGCCGAGTCAACCGGCAGAAGATCCTGTCCGTGAAAGTGCCGCCGGGGGTGGATACCGGCGACCGCATCCGTCTGGCCGGCGAGGGCGAAGCCGGCCTCAACGGCGGACCTCCCGGCGACCTCTATGTGGAAATCGGAATTCGCCCGCATCCCATCTTCACCCGTGAGGGCAGCGATCTCTTTTGCGAGGTGCCGGTGAGCTTTGCCCGCGCCACGCTGGGTGGGGAGGTGGAGGTACCTACCCTGGAGGGCAAGGTCGCGCTCAAGATTCCCGCCGGCACCCAGAGCGGGCGGTTGTTCCGCATGCGCGGCAAGGGCGTCAAGCCGGTGCGCGGCGGTCCCACGGGCGACCTGAAATGCCGGGTCATGGTGGAAACGCCCGTCAATCTCACGCCGGAACAGAAAAAGCTGCTCGAACAGCTCGACAAGTCACTGGCCAAGGGAGGTGACCGGCACAGTCCGCGCGCCAGTTCCTGGCTTGATGGCGTGAAATCGTTCTTCGAAAGCATGCGGCACTAGTTCGGGGCCCCGCGCCCAGATGGCGTGCTGCCGAGGCGTGCCCGAGCGGCAGATCGCCCGCGCGACGCGCGAAAGCGCGCGCGCCGGGCTCGCAAGTCGCCGGTGCCGGGGCTAATCTTCGAGGGCATCCACATCAGGGGTACAGGGTGAAGCGGATTGGCATCAGCGGCGCCGGTGGGCGCATGGGCGTGGCCCTTTTGCGGGCCCTGCGGGAATCAGACGGGTTCGTGCCGGGTGGCGCCCTGGTTCGTCCGGGTGACGCACGCGCAGGCAGGCGGGTGGATGACGCCTTTCCCGACTTGCGCTTCACCGATTGCCCGGAAACGGTGGTTGCGGAAAGCGATGTGATCGTGGATTTCTCGACTCCCGAGGCCACCGACGCTGTGCTGACCGCCTGTATGGCGGCGGACCGGGCCCTGGTGATCGGCACTACCGGGCTGTCCGCGGCGCAAAAGGCAGCCGTGCGCGAGGCGGGCCAGCATATCGCCGTGGTCATGGCGCCGAATACCAGCCTCGGAGTCAATTTGCTGATCAGCCTGGTCGGTCAGGCCGCGGCGGCACTCGGCGAGGACTGGGACTGCGAAATCGTCGAAGCGCACCATCGGTACAAGGCGGACGCACCTTCGGGTACGGCGCTGCGGCTCGGCGAGGCGGTGGCCGCGGCGCGCGGGTGTTCGCTTGCCGAGGCGGCCGTCCATGCGCGGCACGGGCAGACGGGGCCCCGCCGGTCCGGCGCCATCGGTTTTTCCACTGTTCGCGGGGGTGACATCGCCGGTGAACACACCGTCATGTTCGCTGGTGACGGCGAGCGGCTGGAGCTGGCTCATCGAGCCACGGACCGCACGATTTTCGCCCGTGGAGCCCTGCGGGCGGCGGCCTGGGTGGTCGAGCAGCCGCCCGGCTTCTACACCATGCAGGATGTATTGGGGATCGGTGGCTCCCACTGACCATTTTTTTGTGGCCGGCGCGCGCCGTGCGTGGACACCCGGCCCCCGTATGGATTAGAATTTCGCGGATTTGTGACCGGGGAACCCCGCGCATCAGCGGTTCCAGGCATTCTTCAGGGCGGGAAGGGTCCGCGGCGGATCCCTCCCGCTTTGCACATCTGACACTCGGAGGTTGGCTTGGGCACGAAAGCCATACTCGCACTGGAGGACGGCTCGATCTTCCGCGGGCAGTCCATCGGTGCCGAAGGCACCACCACCGGCGAAGTCGTATTCAACACGGCGATGTCCGGTTATCAGGAAATTCTCACCGATCCCTCGTATTCCCGCCAGTTGGTCACCCTGACCTATCCGCACATCGGCAATGTGGGCGTCAACGCCATGGACTCCGAATCGACCTCGGTGCAGTCGGCGGGCCTGATCGTTCGGGATCTGCCCACGCGACCCAGCAACTGGCGGAGCGAGCAGGATCTTCCGGCCTACCTGAGGGCGCAGGGCGTGGTGGCGATCGCCGACATCGATACCCGCCGGCTGACGCGACTGCTGCGGGAGAAGGGCGCGCAGAACGGCTGCATCATGACCGGCGAGCCGGACGAGGCAGAGGCGGTGGAGGCGGCACGGGCCTTTCCCGGACTCAAGGGGATGGATCTGGCCAGAGTGGTCAGTTGCAAATCCGCCTACGAGTGGCAGGAAGGCACCTGGCAACTGGATTCCAACGCAGCCCGTCCGGCCCCTGAACCACGCTTCCATGTCGTTGCCTACGATTTCGGCGTGAAATGCAACATCCTGCGCATCCTGGTGGACCACGGCTGCCGAATCACCGTGGTGCCGGCCACCACGCCTGCGGCCGATGTGCTGGCCAGGCAGCCCGACGGCATATTTCTTTCCAACGGACCCGGCGATCCCCAGCCATGTGATTACGCGATCGCCTCGATCCGGGAGATTGTCGACCGCGGACTGCCGACTTTCGGCATCTGCCTGGGGCACCAGTTGCTGGGCCTGGCGGCAGGCGGGCGCAGCATGAAGATGAAATTCGGCCACCACGGGGCCAATCACCCGGTGCTGGATCTGGATTCCGGCCGGGTAATGATCAGCAGCCAGAACCACGGTTTCGCCATCGATGAAGCCTCGCTCCCCGAGGGAGTGCGTACCACGCACCGCTCACTCTTCGACGGGACGCTCCAGGGGCTTGAATGGACGGACAGGCCGGCTTTCGGTTTCCAGGGGCACCCCGAGGCGAGTCCCGGCCCACACGACGTGAAGCCCCTGTTCGACAAATTCATTCGCCTGATGGACGAAGCCGGCGCGCGGTGATCCACGCGCGTCTGAATCCACGCTCCGAGCCGCGGCCACGATAACGATAACGGTAGACAGCGAATGCCCAAGCGCACAGATATCAAGAGCATCCTGATCATCGGCGCCGGTCCCATTGTGATCGGCCAAGCCTGCGAATTCGACTATTCCGGTGCCCAGGCCTGCAAGGCCCTGCGCGAAGAGGGCTACCGGGTCATCCTGGTGAACTCCAACCCCGCGACCATCATGACCGATCCCGACATGGCGGACGCGGTCTATATCGAGCCCATCGACTGGCGCGTGCTGGAGCGGATCATCGAGCAGGAGCGCCCGGACGCATTGCTGCCGACAATGGGTGGCCAGACAGCGCTCAACTGTGCGCTCGATCTCTATCGAGAGGGTGTGCTGAAGAAATACGGCGTGGAAATGATCGGGGCGTCGCGTGATGCCATCGACATGGCCGAAGACCGCGAGCGGTTCCGCGAGGCGATGGCCGAGATCGGGCTGGATTCACCCAGCGCCATCCTGGCCCACAATATGGAAGAAGCGCGTGCCGCCCAGGCAGAGATCGGCTTCCCGGTGATCATCCGGCCGTCGTTTACCATGGGCGGCAGCGGCGGGGGCATCGCCTACAACCGCGAAGAATTCGAGGAAATCTGCGAGCGAGGCCTGGATCTCTCGCCGACCAACGAAATCCAGGTCGAGGAGTCGATCCTCGGCTGGAAGGAATTCGAGATGGAGGTCGTTCGCGACCGCAACGACAACTGCATCATTATCTGCGCGATAGAAAATCTCGATCCGATGGGCGTACACACCGGCGACTCGATTACCGTGGCGCCGGCCCAGACACTGACCGACAAGGAATACCAGTTGATGCGCGACGCCTCATTGGCGGTGTTGCGCAAGATCGGCGTCGAGACCGGCGGTTCGAACGTCCAGTTCGCGGTGAATCCGGAAGATGGCAGGCTGATCATCATCGAGATGAATCCGCGTGTTTCGCGATCTTCAGCGCTGGCCTCCAAGGCCACTGGCTTTCCGATAGCCAAGGTGGCTGCCAAGCTGGCGGTTGGCTATACGCTGGATGAACTGAAGAACGAAATTACCGGCGGCGCGACCCCGGCCTCTTTCGAACCGACCATCGACTACGTGGTGACCAAGGTGCCGCGGTTTACGTTTGAAAAGTTCCCGCAGGCTCAGAAGCGACTCACCACCCAGATGAAATCCGTGGGCGAGGCCATGGCCATCGGCCGCACCTTCCAGGAGTCGCTGCACAAGGCCCTGCGCAGCCTGGAGACAGGAACCGACGGATTCAGCGAAATCATGACCGGCGAAGTGGACGAGGCAGCGATGAACACCCTCCGCTTCGAGCTGCAGAATCCGGGCCCCGAACGCATCTGGTACGTGGCGGATGCCTTCCGCCTGGGGCTGACACTGGAAGATGTTCACGAACTGACCCGGATCGATCCATGGTTCCTGCGCCAGATCGAGGAACTGGTGAGCCTGGAAGGCGAGGTGCGCGAAGGGGGGATCGCGGCGCTCACCGCCGAGCGGATGTTCCTGCTCAAGCGCAAGGGCTTTGCCGATTCCCGGCTCGCGACGCTGCTTGGTATCGACGAGACCGAAGTCCGCAAACTGCGTCACTCCCAGAACGTGCGGCCTGTCTACAAGCGCGTTGACTCCTGCGCCGCAGAATTCGCCGCCACCACTGCGTACATGTATTCCACCTACGAGGAGGAATGCGAGGCCGAGCCCTCCGGGCGCGACAAGATCATGGTGCTGGGCGGCGGACCCAACCGTATCGGCCAGGGCATCGAGTTCGACTACTGCTGCGTGCATGCCGCGCTCGCGCTGCGTGAAGACGGCTATGAGACCATCATGGTCAACTGCAACCCGGAAACTGTGTCCACGGACTACGACACGTCCGACAGACTGTATTTCGAACCGCTCACCCTCGAAGATGTTCTCGAGATCATCCACAAGGAAAAGCCAAAGGGCGTGATCGTTCAGTTCGGCGGGCAGACGCCGCTCAAGCTGGCCCGGGATCTGGAAGCGGCAGGCGCGCCGATCATCGGCACGACGCCGGATTCCATCGACCTTGCCGAGGACCGCGAGCGTTTCCAGCAGCTCATTCATCGTCTGGAACTCAAGCAGCCCGCCAATCGGACGGCACGCACGGCCGAGCAGGCCGTGGCACTGGCTCGCGAGATCGGTTACCCGCTGGTGGTGCGGCCCTCCTATGTGCTTGGCGGCCGTGCCATGGAAGTGGTCTTCAATGAAGAGGACCTGGTGGGCTATATCAAGAATGCCGTGCAGGTTTCCAACAAGTCACCCGTCCTCCTGGATCATTTTCTCGAGGACGCGGTGGAAGTGGATGTGGACTGTCTGGCAGACGGCCGGGAAGTCCTGATCGGCGGCATCATGGAGCACGTCGAGCAGGCCGGAATCCACTCCGGCGATTCAGGTTGCTCGCTGCCGCCGAATACGCTGTCGAGCGAGGTCCAGGATCGCATTCGCGAACAGATGAGCCAGATGGCGCGCGAGCTGGGTGTTGTGGGCCTGATGAACGCGCAGTTCGCCGTTCAGGGCGAGGATATCTACATTCTGGAGGTCAACCCGCGGGCCTCGCGAACTGTGCCTTTCGTCTCCAAGGCCGTGGGCATTCCTCTGGCCAAGGTTGCCGCGCGCTGCATGGCCGGGCTCACCCTGCGGGAACAGGGGTTTATCCAGGAAAGGGTTCCCCGTTACTATTCGGTCAAGGAGTCGGTTTTCCCCTTCATCAAGTTCCCCGGTGTGGATCCCATTCTCGGCCCGGAAATGAAATCCACGGGCGAAGTGATGGGGGTCGGTCGTTCCTTTGGCGAGGCGTATGCGAAGGCGCAGCTGGCTTCCGGTGTGACGTTGCCGGTCGGCGGCCGGGCCTTGCTCAGCGTGCGTGATCCGGACAAGAAGGCCGCGGTGGATCTGGCGAAGATCCTGGCCAACCGCGGATTCGAACTGGTCGCCACCGACGGCACCGCCCGCGCGCTCAAGGCGGCCGGGCTGGCCGTGAGCCGGGCCAACAAGGTGCGCGAGGGCCGTCCGCATATCGTGGACATGATAAAGAACGACGAGATCACGCTGATCGTGAACACCACGGAGGGCAAGCAGGCCATTCAGGAGTCACATTCGATCCGGCGCGAGGCGGTCCACCACAAGGTGACTTATTACACGACCATCGCAGCCGCCAAGGCGACCTGTCTGGCCCTTGACCATATCGACGCCGCGGGCGTCAGCAGACTGCAGGACTTGCACAAGGAGTATTCCGGATGAACAGAACTCCGCTCACGGTAAGGGGTGCCGAGCGGCTTCGCGAGGAACTCAAGCGGCTCAAGTCCGTTGAACGGCCACGCGTCATCCAGGCAATTGCCGAAGCGCGTGCGCACGGCGACCTCAAGGAAAATGCCGAGTACCATGCGGCTCGCGAGGAACAGGGCTTCATCGAGGGCCGGATCAAGGAAATCGAGGGCAAGCTCTCCAATGCCGAGATCATTGACATCACTTCGTTGAATGCCGGCGGCAAGGTTGTATTTGGCGCAACGGTCGTGCTTGAAGACGAAGACGCCGGCACCGAAGTGACCTACCAGATCGTCGGCGAGGACGAGGCGGACATCAAGTCCGGCCTGATATCGGTCAATTCGCCAATCGCCCGTGCCCTGATCGGCAAGGAAGAGGGTGACCCGGTCACCGTCCGCACCCCGGGCGGCGACAAGGGTTTCGAGGTTGTCGAGGTTCGCTACGAGTGACTGACAGCCGGCTGCCGGCTCAGACCGGCAGCTGGACGCGCGGCTTTTCGGCGTTGCGCCGGAACAGCGTGGCCACATGGCCGACCCGTTGGACCAGTGTGGCGCCGGTCTCCTCCAGAAGTCTGTCCAGCATCTGATTCCGGTCGTCCCGGTCGGCGGCCACCAGCCGTACCTTTATGAGTTCATGGTGCTCCAGCGCCTTCTCCAGTTCCTTGAGCACGGCGTCGCTGAGTCCGGCATTGCCTGTCTGGACCACCGGTTTCAGGGCGTGGGCCAGCCCACGAAGATGTTTGCGCTGGGTTTCGGTGAGGATCTGATTCATGATGGATTCGTCGCTTCAGGGGCGGCGGATTCTAGCACGCGGCGCGGGGCCGGCGACAAGCCCGACGACTGTCTGCGGATGTATGGGAAGCTTCCTGGCATGGCAAAACGCAGCAAGAGCAGCGGCCGATGGCTGGCCGAGCACTTCAACGACCGCTTTGTGCGCGAGGCGCAGAAAGCCGGCTGGCGTTCGCGCGCGGTCTTCAAACTGGCCGAAATCGACGAGCGCGAGAAGCTTTTCCGCCCCGGCATGACGGTGGTGGACCTGGGTGCAGCGCCCGGCGGCTGGAGTCAGTACGCAGCGCAGCAATTGGCGGGACAGGGCCGTGTGCTGGCCCTGGACATTCTGCCCATGGATCCGCTTCCCGGGGTCGAATTCCTGCAGGGGGACTTCACTGAAGAGGGGCCCTTGCAGGCCCTGCTGGCGGCTCTCGGGGCCGAACGGGCGGACCTTGTATTGTCGGATATGGCCCCCAATATGAGTGGTATGAGCGCGGTGGACCAGCCGCGTTCCATGTATCTGGCCGAACTGGCGCTGGATCTTTGTGCCACGGCCCTGAAACCCGGGGGCAGTTTCCTGGTCAAGGTATTTCAGGGGGAGGGATTCGATCCCTTCCTGAAGGCATTGCGGGGCGCTTTCGGGCGCGTCGTGGTGCGCAAGCCGGAGGCTTCCAGGGCTCGCAGCCGGGAGGTCTATTTGTTGGCCCGCGACTTTAAGGTGTAGTACTGTCTCAACCGTGCGGCGGCGGTCTCCGCCGCGCCGGAGACCGATCGAGGAAACCAGTTTGAACGACCTTGCCAAAAACCTGATTCTGTGGGTGATTATCGCCGTTGTGCTGCTCTCGGTATTCCAGCACTTCGGACAGCAGAACGCCGGCCCTCAGCAGATGAATTACTCCACCTTCATGTCCAAGGTGCACGACGGCACTGTGACCCAGGTGACGTTCGAGGGCGAGACCATCAGTGGCAAGCTCTCCTCCGGCGACAGTTTCAAGACCTACATGCCGCCCATGGACACGAGCGGGCTGGTCGACCAGTTGCAGAAGCAGAATGTGGAGATCAAGGCCAAGCCACCCGAGCAGCAGTCCGTGTGGATGCAGATCTTCATTTCCTGGTTCCCGATGCTGCTCCTCATCGGCGTGTGGATATTCTTCATGCGGCAGATGCAGGGTGGCGGAAGCGGCCGGGGTGCGATGTCGTTCGGCAAGAGTCGGGCCCGCATGCTCAGCGAAGATCAGGTCCGGGTGACGTTCACCGACGTGGCCGGCGTGGAGGAGGCCAAGGAAGAGGTTGTCGAGCTGGTGGACTTTCTTCGCGACCCGGGCAAATTCCAGCGCCTGGGCGGAAAAATTCCCAAGGGCGTGTTGATGGTCGGTGCGCCCGGCACGGGCAAGACCCTGTTGGCCAAGGCCATCGCCGGCGAGGCCAAGGTGCCGTTCTTCACGATTTCCGGTTCGGACTTCGTGGAGATGTTCGTGGGTGTGGGCGCTTCGCGCGTCCGCGACATGTTCGAGCAGGCGAAAAAACACGCTCCGTGCATCATCTTCATTGACGAAATCGATGCCGTCGGTCGGCATCGCGGCGCCGGGCTTGGCGGTGGCCATGACGAACGCGAGCAGACACTGAATCAGCTGCTCGTCGAGATGGATGGCTTCGAGGGCCATGAGGGCGTGATCGTCATTGCCGCCACCAACCGTCCCGATGTGCTGGATCCGGCGTTGTTGCGCCCGGGGCGCTTCGACCGCCAGGTGGTCGTACCGCTGCCCGATGTGCGTGGTCGCGAGCAGATCATCAAGGTGCACATGCGCAAGGTGCCCTGCGCGGATGACGTGGATCCCATGATCATCGCTCGCGGAACCCCCGGCTTTTCCGGTGCGGATCTGGCCAATCTCGTGAATGAGGCAGCGCTGTTCGCTGCGCGTGCCAACAAGCGCCAGGTGCACATGGAAGAGTTCGAAAAGGCCAAGGACAAGATCATGATGGGCGCGGAGCGTCGCTCCATGGTGATGAGCGAGAGCGAGAAGCGCCTCACCGCGTACCACGAGGCGGGGCACGCCATTGTCGGCCTGCTGGTACCTGATCACGATCCGGTCTACAAGGTGAGCATCATTCCGCGCGGCCGGGCGCTGGGCGTCACCATGTTCCTGCCGGAAGACGACCGCTACAGCTACAGTCGACAGCGCCTGGAAAGCCAGATTTCCAGCCTCTTCGGCGGGCGCCTTGCTGAAGTGCTGACTTTCGGTCCCGAATACGTGACGACCGGCGCATCCAATGACATCGAGCGGGCGACCCAGATTGCCCGCAACATGGTGACCAAGTGGGGCCTGTCGGAAAAGCTCGGTCCCCTGGCCTACGAAGAGGAAGAGGGCGAGGTGTTTCTGGGCCACTCGGTGTCGCGTCACAAGAACGTTTCCGACGTGACCGCGCACGCCATTGACGAAGAGGTGCGCAACATCATCGACCGCAACTACCGTCGTTCGGAGCGCCTGCTGCAGGAAAATGCCGACAAGCTGAAATTGATGGCCGAGGCACTGATCAAGTACGAGACTATCGACTCGGCACAGATCAAGGACATCATGAACGGCAAACCGCCGCGTCCGCCGGAGGGCTGGAACGAGAGCCCGCCACCGTCCAGCGGCGAGCCTTCGCCGAGCGGTACGACCGACGACACCGTGCCGGAGGGCAGCGGCAAGATCGGCGGCCCGGCGCGCCAGCACTAGCTGTCGACGGCTCCCGTCCGGAGGCGGGCGGGCCCGGGGTCGTGAACCATGCGGGGCCGGCAGTTTTCTGCCGGCCCCTTTTGTTTGTCAGCAGGGAGAATCAATGAAAGCCCAGATGCAGTTCGGTGGCTTCGGTCTGGACCTGTCGCGCCCGCGTGTGATGGGCGTGCTCAATGTGACGCCGGACTCGTTTTCCGATGGCGGGCGTTTTCTTGATACCGCGGCCGCCATTCGTCGTGTCCGGGAAATGGTGGCAGAGGGGGCCGACATCATCGACATCGGCGGAGAGTCCACCCGGCCGGGCGCGGAACCCGTCCCGGTGGAACAGGAGCTGGAAAGGGTTCTGCCGGTGATCCGGGCCATCGCCCCCGAGTGTCGAGTGCCGATATCGGTGGACACCAGCAAGCCCGAGGTGATGCGCGCGGCGGTTGAAGCGGGTGCGTCGCTGATCAATGACGTCTATGGCCTGCGGATGCCTGGTGCGCCCGAAGCCGCGGCAGCCTGCGGCGTGCCAGTGTGCATCATGCACATGCAGGGCGAGCCACGCACCATGCAGGCAAATCCGCAGTACGCGGACGTGGTGGCCGATGTGAGCAAGTTTCTAGGCGAGCGCGTGAATGTGGCAATAGACGCCGGTGTGTCCCGCGACAATATCCTGCTCGACCCGGGCTTTGGTTTCGGCAAGTCGGTGGATCACAATCTCGAATTGCTGGCGCGGCTCGGGGAGCTTCGCGCGCTGGGTCGCCCGCTGCTGGTGGGTCTGTCGCGCAAGTCCCTGATCGGCAAGCTGACCGGAGCGCCGGCGGATCAGCGCCTGCCGGGCAGCCTGGCGCTGGCCGTGCTGGCGGCGAGCGCGGGCGCGGCCATCGTGCGCGTGCATGATGTGGCGGCCACGGTGCAGGCTCTCACGGTGGCGCAGTCGGTTTCGACCCGGCGAAAGTGATAAGATCAGGCAAGCTTCGGCCACGGAAAACGGCTGACAACAGGGAGATTCTTCGGGGTGAGCAGGCAATTCTTCGGAACGGATGGCATCCGCGGACGGGTGGGCGAATCGCCCATGTCGCCGGATTTCGTGATGCGTCTTGGTTGGGCCGCGGGGCGGGTGCTGGCGCCGGACGGCGGCGGCACGGTCGTTATCGGCAAGGACACGCGGATTTCCGGATACATGTTCGAATCGGCGCTGGAAGCCGGTCTTGCCGCGGCAGGCATGAATATTCGACTGCTGGGTCCGATGCCCACTCCGGGCATCGCCTACCTGACACGCACCATGCGCGCCAATGCCGGCATTGTGATCAGTGCCTCGCACAATCCCTTTTATGACAATGGCATCAAGTTCTTCTGTCGCGATGGCAAGAAGCTGCCGGATGAACTCGAACTGGCCATTGAAGCGGCCATGGGCGAGCCCTTTCAGACGGTGGCATCGGAGCACCTGGGCAATGCCCGGCGCGTGGAGGATGCGGCCGGCCGCTATATCGAATTCTGCAAGCATTCGGTTCCATATGGCGTGACGCTCGCGGGGCTGAAGCTCGTGGTGGATTGCGCCAACGGCGCCGGCTATGCAATCGCGCCCCCCGTCTTCCGTGAAATGGGGGCGAGTGTCGACGCGATCGGAGCCAGTCCGGATGGGCTCAATATCAATCGTGATTGCGGCTCCACCCATCCGGACGCTCTGCGCGAGCGTGTCGTGGCGACAGGTGCGGACCTGGGTATCGCACTGGATGGAGACGGCGACCGGCTGATCATGGTGGACCACACCGGCGAGCTCGTGGACGGGGATGAACTCCTCTTCATCATTGCGCGTTCGCGCCTTGAGCAGGGTCTGCTGGCGGGGCCCGTGGTGGGCACGCTCATGAGCAACCTGGGTCTGGAACTGGCGATCTCCGGGCTCGGGCTGGAGTTCCGGCGGGCCGGCGTTGGCGACCGCTATGTCATGGCCATGCTGGAAGAGACGGGCGGAATCCTGGGGGGCGAATCTTCCGGCCACCTGATCTGCCTCGATCGAACCACCACCGGCGATGGCATCATATCCGCGCTCCAGGTGCTCTGGACGATGGTGGATAGCGGGCGCTCCCTGGCCGAGTTGAAGACCGGCATGGAAAAGTTGCCCCAGCGGCTCATCAATGTGCGTGTCGAGAACCGCATGGACCTGGAAGCCTCTGAAGTCCGTCAGGCGGTGCAACGCGCCGAAAAGCGACTGGATGGCAATGGCCGCGTGCTGTTGCGTGCCTCGGGTACCGAACCGGTGGTGCGGGTGATGTGCGAGGGTCGCGAGGCGACGCTGGTGGAGGGCGTCTGCGCCGACCTGGCTGAAGAAATCGAGCGTTGCAGCCGCCAGCACGCACGGCCTGCCTGAGGCGCGGGGCAAATTGATTTCTGCGGCTCCCGCCGTTAAGCTTTGCCGCTTTTCACGAACGGCGAGAGGCCACCAATGAGACAGCCGCTGGTAGCCGGCAACTGGAAGATGAACGGCACGCGCGAGGGTGCCGCCGCTCTGCTGGAAGAGATCGCCCAGGCCGTGGACGGCTCGATTGCCGCGGAGGTCCTGGTCTGCCCGCCCTTCGTTTTCATACCGGACGCCCAGCGGGCGCTGCGCGACAGCCTGGTGGCCCTCGGCGGTCAGAATGTCTGCGCGGAGGAGTCCGGTGCCTATACCGGTGAAGTCTCCGCGGGGATGCTCGCGGAGTTCGGTTGCAGCCACGTCATTGTCGGTCATTCCGAGCGTCGCACGCTTTACGGCGAAACGGACGTGCAGGTGGCCCGCAAGTTCATGGCCGCGCTGCGGGCGGGGCTGGTGCCGGTACTCTGCCTGGGCGAAACCCTGGACGAGCGCAATGCTGGCGACACCCACAAGGTGATCGAGCGTCAGTTGCGTGCCGTTCTCGATGTGGCCGGCGTGGAGGCGTTCGCAAAGGCGGTGGTCGCCTACGAGCCGGTCTGGGCAATCGGCACGGGCAAGACCGCGAGTCCCGAACAGGCCCAGGATGTGCACGCCTTCATTCGTGACCGTGTGGCCGGCGAGGATGCTACAATTGCCGATTCGTTGCGGATCATCTATGGCGGCAGCGTGAAGGCCTCCAACGCAGCCGAGCTGTTCCGCATGGCGGATATCGACGGCGGCCTCATCGGCGGGGCCTCGCTGGATGCGGAAGCGTTTCTCAACATTTGCCGCGCGGCCGGTTGATCCGGTGCAGCGCTAAATCAGCCAACTCGAGTCAACACCCATGTTGCATACCATTCTCGTCATCGTTCAGGTCTTTCTCTCACTCGGTCTGATTGGCCTCATTCTGCTTCAGCAGGGCAAGGGGGCTGATGCCGGGGCGGCATTTGGCAGCGGCGCTTCGGCGACCGTCTTCGGCGCGCGCGGTTCGGCATCGTTCCTGAGCCGCACGACGGCCGTGCTTGCCGCACTGTTCTTCATGAACAGTCTTGGACTCGCCTATCTTGGTCGCCACCAGGAAGCGCCCAAAAGTGTGGTCGAGCAGAGTGTCCAGCAGACCGCGCCCGCGCCGGAAAAGGCACCCGCAAAGGCGGACAAGAATACTGCTGGCGGCGAGGTTCCCGCTGAGACGCCCCCGCCTTCGGACAAGCAGGCCGCCGACACGAAGCCGGCTGCTGGATCAGCCTCGGATGTTCCCGCGCAAAGCGCGCCCGAGCAGGGCAACAAAGCCGATGAGTCGCGGCCGCCCAAAAAAGATCAGTCCAACGCTGGGAATGACGACGGTCAATAGGTTAAAATGGGCGGCGCAGCAGAAAGCGTCGTTCTGCTGCGCTGTACCTGCGCTTCACCGCGCAAAAAACTGGTCAACTCTTGCCGATGTGGTGGAATTGGTAGACACGCCGTCTTGAGGGGGCGGTGGCGAAAGCCGTGCCGGTTCGAGTCCGGCCATCGGCACCAGTCAGATCTGAGCATTTGAGCGGCACGTCTCGTGCCCGTAACACGTCTTCGAGCAAGCACTGCGAAGGAAACGCGGCAGTGCTGCGCGAGCGGCGGCGGCAGAGAAGGCCTGTTTCTTCTTTCGAACAGGTGGGCGCCGGCCGGGGTGGCCATGAAACGGCCCCTTCAAGCCGCGGTGCCCCGGTGGTGGCTGAGGACATGCTCGAAAATTACGTACCGATACTCATCTTTCTGATCGTGGGTGCCGCCTTCGGAGGCATTCTTCTCGTTGCCGGTTTCACGCTGGCGCCGCGTCGCGCAGACGCGGAAAAGCTCTCTCCTTACGAATGCGGCTTCGAAGCCTTTGAAGACAGTCGCATGAAATTCGATGTCCGCTACTACCTCGTGGCCATCCTCTTCATAATTTTCGATCTCGAGATCGCCTTTCTTTTTCCCTGGGCGGTATCGCTGGGAAAGATTGGCGTGTTCGGTTTCGTGTCGATGGTGATCTTTCTCGGCATCCTGGTGATCGGATTCATCTACGAATGGAAGAAAGGGGCCCTGGAATGGGAGTGACCGACGCTTCCGCCACGGTCCGCAACGCGATTCTCGGAGTACGTTTCTATGGGGTCTGACATACAGAAGGGCTTCGTAACCACCTCGGTCGATGCCGTGATCAATTGGGCGCGGACAGGTTCGATGTGGCCGATGACATTCGGCCTGGCCTGTTGCGCGGTGGAGATGATGCACGCCGGCGCTTCGCGCTATGACCTCGACCGCTTCGGAGTGATCTTCCGGCCCAGTCCACGCCAGTCCGATGTGATGGTGGTGGCCGGAACGCTGGTCAACAAGATGGCGCCGGCTTTGCGCAAGGTCTACGACCAGATGGCCGAACCGCGTTGGGTCATCTCGATGGGCTCGTGCGCCAACGGTGGCGGCTATTACCACTATTCCTATTCGGTTGTGCGAGGTTGCGACCGGGTCGTTCCGGTGGACGTCTACGTACCCGGGTGTCCGCCTTCAGCGGAACAACTGCTGTACGGCATCATCCAGCTGCAGAACAAGATTCGCCGCACCAACACCATCGCCCGCTGACTGACGGATGAATGCCATGAGCGACAAACTTGAAGCACTGGCGGCTCGCATCGAAGAACGATTCGCAGACCTGACCCGTGAATCATCCACCGTTGGTGAACTGACGTATGAAGTGCCGTCCGAGCACCTCCTGGATGTCTGTACCGCACTGCGCGACGAACCCGAGTTCAGATTTGAACAGTTGATCGATGTCTGTGGCGTCGACTATCTGGCCTACGGCAAGAGTGAATGGATTACCAATGATGCCACCGACCGCGGATTCAGCCGCGGGGTGAATCGTGTGCCTGTTGTCCAGGAATCCAACTATCCGCGGCGTTTCGCGGTTGTCTACCATCTGCTCTCGGTGCGCCACAATCATCGTGTGCGCCTGAAAGTCTATTGTTCGGGCGACGAGCCACCCATGGTGGACTCGGTCACGCCGATCTGGAGTTCCGGCAACTGGTTTGAGCGGGAGACGTTCGATTTGTTCGGCATCCTGTTCAACGGTCATCCGGATCTGCGCCGGATTCTTACCGACTACGGGTTTGTCGGCCATCCCTTCCGCAAGGATTTTCCGACCAGCGGCAATGTCGAGGTCCGCTACGACCCGGAACGGGGCCGTGTGGTCTATCAGCCGGTCAGCATCGAACCGCGAGTTCTGGTGCCCAAGGTGATTCGCCGCGACCACCAGTTCGTGGAAGGTTTCAAGGAGGCCTCGAAAGATGCCTGAGATTCAGAGCTTCACGATGAACTTCGGGCCTCAGCACCCGGCGGCGCACGGCGTGCTGCGCCTGGTGCTGGAAATGGAAGGCGAGGTGATTCGCAAGGCCGACCCGCATATCGGGTTGCTGCATCGCGCGACCGAGAAGCTTGCCGAGACCAAGCCGTACAACCAGAGTGTCGGCTACATGGACCGTCTCGATTACGTGTCGATGATGTGCAACGAACATGCCTTCGTGATGGCGGTCGAGAAGCTGCTCGGCATAGAGGTGCCCATCCGCGCGCAATACATACGCGTAATGTTCGACGAACTGACCCGCCTCAGCAATCACCTGTTGTGGATCGGAGCGCACGGGCTGGATATCGGCGCCATGACCATGTTCCTCTATGCCTTCCGGGAACGCGAGGACATCATGGATATCTACGAGGCGGTATCCGGGGCGCGTCTGCACGCGACCTACTACCGCCCCGGCGGCGTCTATCGTGATCTCCCTGACAGCATGCCGCAGTATCAGCCATCCAAATGGCGGGATGCCAAGGACCTGGAGCGTCTGAACCGGGCACGCCAGGGTTCGCTGCTGGATTTCATCGACGACTTCGCGGAACGCTTCCCGGGTTGCGTCGACGACTACGAGACTCTGCTCACGGATAATCGCATCTGGAAGCAGCGGACGGTGGGGATCGGAGTGGTGAGTCCCGAGCGCGCTCTGAATCTCGGCTTTACCGGGCCGATGCTCCGCGGTTCCGGAGTCGAGTGGGACTTGCGGAAGAAGCAGCCCTATGCGGTATATGACCGTGTGGATTTCGATATTCCGGTTGGCGTCAACGGTGATTGCTATGATCGTTACCTGGTCCGCGTTGCCGAGATGCGCCAGTCTGCACGCATTGTCAGGCAGTGCGTGAAATGGCTGCGTGAGAATCCCGGCCCGGTGATTGCCGAGGATCACAAGGTCACGCCGCCGAAGCGCGCCGAAATGAAGCGGGACATGGAATCCCTCATTCATCATTTCAAGCTGTTCACCGAAGGCTACACCGTGCCGGAAGGCGAAGTGTATGCCGCGGTCGAGCAGCCGAAGGGCGAGTTCGGCGTCTACATGATTTCGGATGGTGCCAACAAACCGTACCGGGTGAAACTCCGTCCCGCGGGTTTCCCGCATCTGGCCTCCATGGACGAGATGGTCAAGGGGCACATGCTGGCCGATGTCGTCGCCGTTATCGGCACCCAGGACATCGTATTCGGGGAGATTGACCGCTGATGGCTGAAAGGAAGAGCGAACTCCTGTCGGAACACGCCCGCCAGGAAATCGACCGCTGGGTCGCAAAGTTTCCGGAGGGCAAGCAGCGCTCCGCCGTGATTGCCGCACTGACGGTGGTGCAGCACGAAAACAACGGCTACCTGACCGATGAACTCATGGACGCCGTCGCTGAATACCTGGATCTGCCGCCAATCCAGGTCTACGAAGTGGCGACCTTCTACTCGGTTTTCGAGACCAAGCCCGTCGGTCGCAACCACGTTTCGGTGTGCACCAACATCTCCTGCATGCTGTGCGGTTCCGACGAAATCGTGAATCACATCGAAAAGCGCCTGGGAATCAAGCTGGGCGAATCGACATCCGACGGCCGCATCTACCTCAAGAAGGAAGAGGAATGCCTGGCGGCCTGTTGCGGGGCGCCGATGATGATGGTGAACCACAAATACTACGAGAATCTCACGCCCGAGAAGGTCGACGAGATTCTCGACAGCCTGGAGTGAGGGGTATGGAAGTCAAGGAACACATGGTCTGTTACCAGACCCTGCAGTTCGATGAGCCCTGGACCTTCGACAACTATCTCAAGATCGGCGGTTATGAGGCCTGGAAGAAGATCCTCGGGGAAAAGACTCCGCCGGAGGAGATTGTCGAGGCGCTCAAGGCCTCGGATCTGCGCGGGCGCGGCGGTGCGGGATTTCCGACCGGCCTGAAGTGGAGCTTCATGCCCAGGACCGAGGCGCCGAAGTATGTCGTCTGCAATTCGGATGAGAGCGAACCGGGTACCTGCAAGGACCGGGACATTCTGCGCTTCAATCCGCACACTGTGGTCGAGGGTCTGGCCATCGCCTGCTACGCGATGGGTTCCAGGGTTGCCTATAACTACATCCGGGGCGAGTTCTCCGACGAACCCTACGGACGTTTCGAGCAGGCACTGAAAGAGGCCTACGATGCCGGTCTGCTGGGCAAGAACATTCAGGGTACCGGCATAGACGTGGATATCCACACCTTCCTTGGTGCCGGCGCGTACATCTGCGGTGAGGAAACCGCGCTGCTCGAGTCGCTCGAAGGCAAGAAGGGGCTTCCGCGGTACAAGCCGCCGTTCCCGGCACAATTTGGCGTCTACGGCCAGCCCACCACGGTGAACAACACCGAGACGTTCGGATCGGTGCCGGCCATTCTCCGCAAGGGCATGGACTGGTTCTCGTCCATCGGCCGGCCCCGTAACGGCGGTCCCAAGATATTTTCGGTATCCGGACATGTGGCGAGGCCCGGCAATTTCGAGATCCCCCTGGGCACGCCTTTCTCGGAGCTGCTGGAAATGGCCGGCGGCATGCGCGACGGCAAGCAGCTCAAGGCGGTGATTCCGGGCGGTTCATCTGTGCCGGTCGTGCCGGGTGAAGTGATGCTCAAGACCGACATGGACTACGACTCGATCAAGGAGGCCGGTTCCATGCTGGGTTCCGGCGCAGTGATCGTAATCGACGAAGACACCTGCATGGTTCGTGTACTGGAGCGCATCTCGCGTTTCTACATGGCCGAGTCCTGCGGTCAGTGCACTCCGTGCCGTGAAGGCACCGGTTGGCTCAAGCGGGTGATCAGCCGCATCGAACGGGGTCAGGCACGCAGCGAAGAGCTGGACATGCTTTACGACGTGGCCAGCAAGATCGAGGGCCACACGATCTGCGCGCTGGGGGACGCGGCGGCCATGCCCGTGAAGAGCTTCCTCGAGCATTTTCGCGAAGAGTTCCAGTACCACATCGATCATGGCTGCTGCATGGTGGGTCCGGGCAGCCGCAAAGAGGGCGAGGCCGCCTGAGGGTTTCCGCAATAACAACGGCTGCCGGTCGGCCTGACCGCCGGACGGTCCCAGAGGCGAAGATTTGGCTGATATGAGCGAAGACAAAGTTACCATCGAAGTCGACGGCGTCACCCTCGAGGCCCCCAAGGGCGCCATGCTGATCCAGGTGACCGACGAGGCGGGAATCGACATTCCACGGTTCTGCTACCACGAGAAACTGTCGGTCGCCGCCAATTGTCGCATGTGCCTGGTGGATGTGGAAAAGGCGCCCAAGCCGTTGCCCGCCTGTGCCACGCCGGTGAGCGACGGAATGAAAGTCTTGACGCGGTCGCCGAGGGCGCTTTCCGCGCAGAAGGCGACCATGGAGTTCCTGCTCATCAATCATCCGCTGGATTGCCCGATCTGCGACCAGGGTGGTGAGTGCGAACTGCAGGATCTCGCGCTTGGCTACGGCAAGGATGTGGGGCGTTACAGCGAGGGCAAGCGGGTCGTCGCCGACAAGAACATCGGTCCCCTGGTTTCGACGGACATGACCCGTTGCATCCACTGCACACGCTGCGTGCGTTTTGGCACTGAAATTGCCGGCATCCAGGAGCTGGGAGCCACTGGTCGCGGCGAGAACATGCGTATCGGGACCTATGTGGAACGCAGCGTGGACCACGAGCTGTCCGGCAATATTATCGACCTTTG
>JASFQN010000003.1:0-35012 GCA_050115425.1 Gammaproteobacteria bacterium
GCGTCGATGAAGATGCCCTTGTCCTCCATGCCGGTGTAGTCGCCGAAACGGAAGGCGTCTTCGCCAATGTAGCCGAGTCCGGCGCCGACATCGCCGAACCAGCCGGTGGGGAACACGCAGTACTTGCATTCCCAGCCGGAGGTATCGGGTTGATTGCTGTTGTTGTCCGATTCCGCTGCCGCGGCGGCGCCACCCGCCGCGAGTGCCAGCGACATCAGCCCCAGGAGAATCGCTTTCCTGTTCATTTCCCTGCTCCCGTTGATCCCCGTCCTTCGGCCGTCAGCGTTGCAGCGTGGCGCCGGAAGGGCTGTTCGAGCCATGCACCTGCGAATGACAGTTCAGACAACTGCCGCCGAGCAGGAACCCGGAAGGCATCCCCTGCCCCGGCAGCCCCGAGGGCCCCTGGGCGATGCTGGGATGCCCCGCCGGCGAGTGACAGCTCTGGCAGAGCAGTGGCGCCTGGCGCGTGAGCATGGCGGGATGATTGGAGCCGTGCGGTGAATGGCACAGCGTGCAGTCTTCCGAAGCCGGCTCGTGCTCCCAGAGGAACGGCCCGCGCTTGTCGGCGTGGCAGGTGTAGCAGGTCTGGTTCACCGTCGCCTTGGTGAGGAGTTCGGGTCCGGTGGAACCATGCGGCGCGTGGCAGTCCGTACAGGCCATGTCGCCCTGCCGGACCGGATGCGCCGAAGCCTTGAACATGTCGGTCCGCACATCCTTGTGGCAGGTGAGACAGACCTTGGGCTGCTCCGACTTGACCAGCACCGGGTCCTTCTCCGCATGGATGGTGTGGCAGCTCACGCAGGCGATGTCCTCGCGCTGGTGAGTACTGCCATGCCACTGCATGAGCTGGTCGCCCTTGTGGCAGTTGGTGCACACCGCGTTTTCCTCGGCCACGCTGGCCGGGGATTTGCTGCCGAAGAACGGAATCGGCGGCCGCGGCTGGCCCGGATGCAGACGCTTGGTATGGTCGCCGCCCGGACCGTGGCAGGTCTCGCATTGCAGATGGGCGAAAGGCGTTCTTTCGTCGGCCTTCACCGCATGCGGGGTCTTGAAGATGGAAAAGACCGGGTACTCGGAGTCCTGGTCGTGGCACCTGATGCAGGTGTCCGCTCCCTTGCGCGAATACTCCGGCGACCCGGCGCCCTGATCGGCCGCCTGCGCCGGAGCGATCGCTCCGAGAACCAGACACGCTGCCCCGATGAGCAGCAGTCCGGTCCGGGTGCCTGCCCGGCGGGCGGCCCCCGGCCCTGCTGCCTTCTGCGAAGGTATCCCCTGCATTTGGCTATCCGCCTTGTTGGTTGTTGTTTCCGACCGGGTTCCGGTCAGGCCCTGCCCGGGGCAGGACCTGACCGGTTGCCCCTCACTCCTTGATGCCGTGCATGACCTTCACATCGGCAATCGCACCCGGACCGTGGCAGACCGCGCAGGTCTCGGTGACGGTGCCATCGTCGAGGAACTGCTGGAGCGTGGCGAAGCTCCCGCCGTTCTGGGTCATGTGCGTCTTCGTGAGCGTATCGTCATGACAGGCCGAGCACGCCGCCGCCGTGGGCGAGATCACATCGTCATCGGTGTGATCCTGCGCGGCCGCCAGCGGAATGAAGTCGCTGGTACCGAAGGGCGAAGCCGTGTTCACCGTGGCCTGCGTGTTCACCGTGGTACCCAGGACGTTATCGGCCAGCGGCAGTTCGTACGTTCCCGAGCGGTGACAGATCTCGCACTGGTTGAGCTCTCCCGGGAAGCGGACATCGGCAAAGTCATGGAAAGAGTTGCCGAAGCCGTAGACCGTGAAGTCCTCCTGCCGCATGCCGGCACCATGGATCGCATGAATCAGATACTTGACATCGATCTGGCGCTGCTCGATGCCATCGGTTGCCGCCGTGTTGATGCCATTGACCGTGCCATCCGGATCCGCCGGGCGCATGGCCAGGTCGGTGTTCCTCGGATTGTGGCACACGGCGCAGAGCTGGACATTGTCCACACGGTTGCCACCGTGCATGGCCAGACCGTCGTTGGTGCCGTGGCATTTCTCGCACTTGGCCACATCCACCACTTCCCGTCGCGGCGTCGGCGTGGCATCGGTAATGGCGAAGAATTTCACCACGCTGGTCACCGGGATGCGATCAGTGTAGGTGCCATCGCCGTCCAGGTCGGCCGCGGGATGACCTTCGAAGCCCACTGCACCGGATCCTGTAGCCGTGGTCGGGATAGGCGTGGGTGAGGTCAACGTGTAGGTGCCATCGCCATTGGCCGTGCCGTTGGCCACCGCATCGATGCTGATCGGCAACGCCGGATAGGATCCCGAGTCCGTATTGGTGTAGTCCGTCGTACTCCAGGCAATATCCAGATAGATCCGGCTGTTGCTGCCCGAGGTGAAGGGCGCCGTGCTCAGGTCGTACGGTGCATCGTTGTTGGTGGGATCCGTAATCGAGTAGGTAATCGTCGGCGACTGGCCCGGAGCCGTGTTCTGGATACTGATGATGTTGTACTTGAACTTGGCTGCCGCAACCTTGGTGCCGATCATGTGAACCTGGGGCACGCTGCCGGCCACACGGCCGTCCGCGTGGCAGACGGTGCAGGACGAGTTGTCCGTGACCACGCCACCCGGATGCCCGCCCGGAATTCCCGCGGCGAAATCCACGTCGTCGTGGCACGCCCCGCAGGCCGCCATGTTGGGCTGCTCGGCGTACTTGATGGCGTCCGGCGTGTTCGGATTGTCGGGGTCGTGGCAGGTGGTGCAGTTACGCACATCCTGCGGGAAAGCCACATCCGAAAAGTCGTGCGCACTGTCGCGATAGCCGTAGATCACGTAGCTGCCGCCCGCCTGAACGCTGGGCAGGTTCTCGCCGTCGTGGATCTTGTGGATCATCACCTTGAAATCGACAGTATTGCCGCTGTTGGCATCGGTCGTGCCCTTGTTGTGGCAGGTCTCGCACATGCGCACATCCTTGCGCGGGCCGCCGTGGGCTTCCAGCTCGGTGTGACAGTTGTTGCAACTGGCGGTCTCCACGATGGCGTCTTCCGGAATTCCGGTGGTCTTGCCGGTGGAGGGCTGGAAGGTGTAGATGCCATTGTTGTTGACGGTCGGGCCGTCATCCCAGCGGATTGCCAGCGCGACGCGCTGGGTCAGGGTCGGGTCGTAGTCCACCGCCACGGGGCTTGTGACATTGGTGATGTCGACGCCCATGGTATAGGTGTAGGTACCGTCACCGTGGTTGACCAGCGTGCCGCCGGAATCCGTCGTCGCCTGCACCTCGTCCTGTGTGCCGGGTCCGACGCCGTTGGCGACCTCGATCGTGTTGTTGTAGTTCTGCCAGTGGTCGGGATCGCCGTTGGTTCCGGGAATCAGCTCGGCAACGGTGACTTCCAGCACGCCGTCCGGCAGGAAGGCATACCCCAGCCCGTCCTGATCGGTGAGCTTGAAGTCCACCGTGGAGGTGGCTCCCAGACTGACCTTGGTGATTGCGATGTTGAGGGAATCGGCCTTCTGGCTGATCGGCTGCCCGGGGGTTCCGGGATCGCCCTGCGCGCCCTGGGGACCCTGTGGACCAGTATCTCCCGTGGGACCGCAGCCTGTGAGAAGTAGAAGAATGCCGGCACAGATTACACCGGCCAGTGACCCGAATCGTGCTGCCCTGCTCATGACCGCGCTCTCCCCTGCGGTTGCTTGTGTTGTTTTCCGCCTTCGGAACCCCTGATCCAGTCATGCAGTGCCAGGTGGGACGCTGTTCCATGCGTGGCAGAACATGTGCATGGCTGGATCAGAGGTCCCGTCCTTCCAGGCTCGGGGGCCATGAGACCATATCAGGTGCCGATTCCAGTTGATCTGCATCAACTCCGCCGGACCTTGTAATGAGCTACCTTTTGCACTGAAGATCCTCTCAGGAGGCAGGGAAGAACGAACAAGCCTCACGGGAGCGGCAACAAGGACCATCAAGCGCGGGAGACAACCATGTTCAAATCGACTCTTAGTACCCTGGCGGCCGTGGCACTGCTCGCCTTCGCCGGCTCGGCCATGGCGGGAGATGTGCCCGACGCAGCCAAGACCTGCTTCGACTGTCACGGCGAAAGCGGCGTAAGCAAGCACGAACACATCCCCACCATCGCCGGCATGTCTTCCTGGTATCTCGAGGGCCAGATGCAGGCCTACCAGAAGGGCGACCGGCCCTGTGAGAAGATCAAGAACCCCACCGACGCTTCCAAGGGCGAAGAGGACATGTGCGATATCGCCAAGAAGCTGAGCGGTGACGAGATCACCAAGGTGGCGGAATATTTCGCCGGAGAGACGTTCGTACCCGCCAAGCAGACCTTCGATGCCGACAAGGCGGCGCTGGGCAAGAAGGTTCATGAACTGGAATGCGAGAAATGCCATTCCGAGGGCGGCTCCTACGCGGACGACGACGCCGGTATCCTCGCGGGCCAGTGGATCCCCTACCTGAGGCTCACCTTCAAGGAGTACGAAAGCGGCAAGCGCGTGATGCCCGAAAAGATGAAGCCCAAGATGGACCAGCTCACCCCGGAACAGACCGAGGCGCTCATCCAGTACTACGCCAGCGAAGGCGCCAAGTAACAGGGAGCCAACCATGTCCGACGACAAGCCTGACGGCAACAACAACAGCCAGCCGGGGCTCTGGTCACGCATCTGGCGCCAGCCGCGCCGGCGCTGGCTGCTGGGCATCCCGCTCGGCGGTCTGCTTGCCTTTCTCGTAGGCATCATGTTCTGGGGCGGTTTCAACACCGCCCTTGAACATACCGAGAGCCTGGCATTCTGTACGTCCTGCCATGACATGCAGGTGCCGTTCGAGGAGTACAAGCAGAGCATCCATTACACCAACGAAGCCGGCGTGCGTGCCGTGTGCAGCGATTGCCACGTGCCGGAAGGCACCTTCGCCCGCATCTGGCGCCATGTGAAGGCCAGCAAGGAAGTATGGAGCCATTTCACCGGCAAGATCGGCACGCCCGAGAAATACGAGAAGCACCGTGCGGAAATGGCGGCCAAGGTGGAGGCGGAAATGCGTGCAGACAATTCCGCCGGCTGTCGAAAATGCCACAGCTGGGATGCCATGAAACTCTCTGAACAGGGTCACCAGGCGGCCAAGAAGCATTCGCCCGCGTGGCGCGAACGAACCGGCGATACGTGCATCGACTGTCACAAGGACGTCGCGCACCATTTGCCGAAGCCATCGGAACTCTGAGCCTGCAACTGCCGGCGGCGCAATGCCGCCGGCAGCTCCTTGTCACTGATGCCCCGTTTCCACACCGCCAGAGAACTGCCCTACCCGCCCGAACGGCTCTTTGATCTGGTGATTGATGTGGAAGGCTATCCCGTTTTCGTCCCCGGCTACCATCGCGCCTGGATACTTGAGCGCGGCGAGGATTTTGTCGACGTCCGCCAGTCGGTTGGCTTCGACGGCTTGCGCATCGAGTATCGCTCGATCGCACACTTCAGGCGGCCGGACTGGATCACCATCAACAGCGAAGACGCGCCCTTTCGCCGACTTCATACCGAGTGGCGCTTCATCCCGCACCAGGGTGGCTGTCGCGTGGACTGCTCAGTGGACTGGCAATTTCGCAGCATCGCGCTCGGGATGGTGGCCGGCCCCATACTGGCCGGCATCTCGAGACGCATGGTCGAAGCATTTGTCACGCGGGCCGCCGCAGCCGATCAGGACCGCCCGCCCCCCGCTAGCCGATGAGAATACCCAATGCCGTCAACACCAGCGTTGCCATGATCACGCCCACATTCACGCCCATCCATGGCACCAGCCGATCCAGGTCGTCGGCATACCGGATCACGGACCGGGCCAGCACCACGGCAAGCGGTAGTGGCGCGAGTCCGATCAACGCCCATATCGGAAACAGCCCCGCCACCACGCCACCGATCAGCGTCAGGTAAGCCGCGAGGAGAAAGCCGGCGAATATCCATGCGCTGGGCTGTCGCCCCAGCACGATGGGCAAATGCCGCCGACCGGCTTCCCGGTCGGGCTCAACGTCGGGAAACTGATTGAGCAGCAGCAGCTCGCCGACCAGGAAGAACGGCATCAACGACACCACGAAGGCGGCCCACGTGTAGGTTCCTGTCAGAGCAAAGCCGGTCCCCATGACCATCAGCGGGCCGAAGCCGAGACCCGGCGCAAGAAGGCACAATAACGGATGGCGGGTAATCCACACGGTGTACACGGCCACCACGAGCAGGCCGACCAGGCCCAGGGGTAACAGCGCCAGGCCGCGCTCCGACAGAAAGTAGACGCCCACACCCGCTGCCAGGCCGAGGGTCACTATGCCCGCGTTCAAGGTCGCGGTCGCCGCTTCGGGATGCTCGGGCAACGTACCGCTGCCACCGCTGAAGGGCGTGCGCTTCGCCATGAGATCCAGCCCGCTCCTGAAGTCGCTGTATTCGTTCAGCAGGTTCACGCTGGCATGCGCGGCAAGCGCGCCGAGCAGGGCGAAAAACGCATCCGCCCAGCGTACCGCGGCACCCCGGTGTACGACGATCGCAAGAGCCAGGAAGATACAGACCGGCGTCAGAACGAGAAAATTGAGGCGCAGCGCGCCCAACAGATAACGCATGTTTTTCATGCGGTTATGCTCCATTTCTCATTCGATTTCAGGAAGAGACGGCGACCGACTCCGTATGTTCCGCGCCTGCGACCCAGCGTTGCGCGGCCCGCGCTACCCGGCGGCCCAGATGCTCGGCCGTGAGTCGGTCGCTGGCGGGCGGCACGGCCTCCGGCCCCTCGTCGATGTTGGACTGGGCCATGGCGCCCATCCAGCCTCCCAGGCGATTGAGTTCGTCGGCCGTGGAGTCTCTGGTTTCGTTGCCGCCCAGCAGGCCGAGGCTGATCCAGTGCATCCCGTGCTGAGCCGCGAACGCCACCATGTCCATCAGTGTATTGAGCTTGTCACCGCTCATGCTGCCGGAGTTCGTGAAGCCCGCGGCGAGCTTGCCATCCCAGGCCTGCTGGAAAAAGCGCTCCGCGGTCGCTTCCATGACTTCCTTCAATCCCGCCGAGACACTGCCCATGTAGGTCGGCGCGCCAAAGATGATCGCATCCGACCGGTCCAGCACGTCCCAGTGTCGCTCGATCTCGGCGACCTGGATCAGATGCACTTCCGTACCGGGGACACTTTTCGCGCCCTTCTCGACCGCTTTTGCCTGTACTTGCGTGTGGCCGAAGCCACTGTGATAAAGAATTGCCACGCAGGCCATTCGTCCTCTCCTCCCTGAAACAAGGGCTTTCTTTCAGGAACGGCCGCCGGGCTCCGGCGACTCGCGTCAACGCGTCGACCGGCGGGACTGGCGCCCTGAGCGCAAGCGCCATGCCAGCAACCACAAAGCAGCCATCGCCAGGGTCAGTCCGACACCGAGGGTCGTGCTACCGGCCCATGACGTCAAGCTGGCAGGTACCGAGGCCGGCAGCAGCAGCTCGCACCAGCGGAGACCCGCCACGCCCAGGGCAATACAGACTGAAACCGCCGTCAGCAGAAGATTGAGTCTCAGAGTGCGCCCCTGGTCAGCAATGGCCCAGTCATAGAGACGCAGCATGAGCAGACCCTCGAGGGTGTCGGTGAGACTCATGCCGGCCATGAACAGCAGTGGAAAGGCCATGACTTCCCAGACCGAAAGCAGCCCGGTTTGCGCCGCTGTGACCGAGATGGCCAGCAACGCGATTTCGGATGCCGTATCGAAGCCGAGGCCGAACAGCATCCCCAGCGGATACATCTTCCAGCTCCTGTCCACGCGCGCGAAAGACAGTCGAATCAGCGGGCGGAAGGACACCGTCGAAAGGTTCTCGCCATTGTCGCGCTGTTTCAGCAGGCGCCTCAGCAGAGCCAGGTTCAGGATTCCGATGACCGTGAGAAAGACTGCCGACACCATATTCGCCGTGATCGCCCCCAGGTGCGAGACGGACGGATCCAGCAGCGTGGCGGAATGTCCGGCGGCGAGAGCCAGCACCGCGGTGAGCGCGAACACGACCGTAGAATGGCCGAGGGAAAAGAACAGGCCCACCGCTACCGGGCGCTGATCAAGCGCGCGCAAGCGGCGCGTCACATTGTCGATCGCGGCAATATGGTCGAGGTCGAAGGCATGCCGGACACCCAGGATATAGGCCAGAACGCCAATGCCGATACTCACCGCGCCGGCCTCGGCCAGACCGGCGAATGCCCCAAACGCCAGCAGATTGATGCCGGCCACCGTGGTGGCCAACATCATCAGGCGTCGGCGCATGGAGCGAACTTCGCCCATGGCCTCAGCAGACCTTCACGCGGATGAGTTCCTCGCCGTCGGGATCGGTCACGTGCACGGCGCAGGCGAGGCACGGATCGAAACTGTGAATGGTTCTCAGAATTTCCACGGGCGCGGCCGGATCGTAGAGCGAATGCCCCTTGAGGGCCGCCTCGTAGGGTCCGCTCTGCCCCTGGGCATCACGCGGACCTGCATTCCAGGTGCTGGGCACCACGGCCTGATAGTTGGCGATCTTTTCGTCCTCGATCACGATCCAGTGCGCCAGCGCACCGCGTGGCGCTTCCGTGAAGCCCACACCCTGGGCCTTGCGCGGCCAGGATTTGGGTTCCCAGAGCGCCGGGTTGAAGGTCGTGACATCGCCCGACTTGATGTTGTCCATGAGATGCCCGTACCAGACTTTCATCTGGTCGGCGAAGATCTTGGTTTCCAGTGTTCGCGCGGCAGTGCGGCCCATGGTGGAGAACATCGCCTCCAGGGGAAGTTCCAGCTTGCCCAGGGCCATGCCGGCCAGCTCGCGCGTGGGCTCGTGGCCGCTCGCATAAAGCATCAGCACCCGGGACAGGGGGCCGACTTCCATGGCGTGGCCGCGCCAGCGGGGCGACTTGAGCCAGGAATACGCGGCTTCTGTGTCGAGGTTGTCATAGGGCGGCCTGGGGCCCGTGTAGTTGAACTTTGTCTCGCCCGCGTAGGGATGCAGGCCCTGGTCATTGCCGCCACTGTAGTCGTACCAGGAATGCGCGACGAACTCCTGAATCTGGTCGTCGGCGTTGAGATCGATTTCCTCGATATGACTGAGGTCGCGCCCGATGATGGCGCCGCGCGGCACCAGGAAGGACGCAATGTCACTGGTGCCCTTCTCCGGAAAGTCGCCGTAGGTGAGAAAATTCCCCGTGCCCTCGCCGTAGCCGGTCTTGAACCAGTCCTTGTAGAAGGAGGCGATGGCCAGGGTGTCGGGCAAGTAGACTTCGTCCACGAACCGTTGCATGGACTGGATGATGTCGGCCACCTTCTGCAGGCCGACCATGTTGACAGCTGTTGTGCCGGTGCCGGCGCCTGTATGCACGCTGATGGCCGCCGGCGTGCCACCGACCAGGAAATTGGGATGCGGGTTCTTTCCGCCGAAAATGGCATGCAGGCGCGCGACCTCGCGCTGCCATTCAAGGGCGTCCAGGTAATGCGCCACGGCCATCAGGTTGGCCTCCGGCGGCAGCTTGTACGCCGGATGGCCCCAATAGGCATTCGCAAAAATCCCCAGTTGCCCGGACTCCACCAGGCCCTTCACCTTGTTCTGCACATCGGCGAAATAACCGGGCGAGGAACGCGAATAGGCAGAAATCGACTGGGCCAGTTGCGAGGTGGCCGCCGGATCGGCCTTGAGCGCCGAGACCACATCCACCCAGTCGAGAGCATGCAGGTGATAGAAGTGCATGACGTGGTCGTGGATGAACTGGGCGCCGATCATGAGGTTGCGGATCAACTGGGCGTTGACCGGAATTTCGTATTTGAGCGCGTCCTCCACGGCCCGCACCGAGGCGATACCGTGCACCAGGGTGCATACGCCGCAGATACGTTGTGCAAATGCCCAGGCATCGCGCGGGTCGCGCCCGCGCAGGATGATCTCGATGCCGCGGACCATCGTCCCCGAACTCGAAGCCTGCTGGATCACCCCGTTGTCGGTCTCCGCCTCGATGCGGAGATGGCCCTCGATCCGGGTGATCGGATCGACGACGACTTTCTGGTTAGCCATGGCTCACGCCCTCCTCATGCCAGATGATCCGCGACCAGCTCCAGGAGACTGCGCGGCTTCTTGTCCCAGTTGAAATGCGCACTCGCGTCGTCGAAGGTGTAGCGGCAACCGGTGCAGCTGGTCATCAAATCCTTGGCTCCCGTGGCGTCCACTTCCTGGAGCTTGTTCTCCATCGCGCGGTAGCGAAGCGGAGCGGCACGTTCGATGAGCATGACCCCGCCACCGCCGCCGCAGCAGAAACTGAAGCCCTTGTGGTTTTCCATTTCCCTGACCTCCACGCCCATGGCCTTCAACAGGGCACGCGGGGCATCCTCGACACCCCCCTTGCGCACGATCTGACAGGGGTCGTGGAAGGTCACTGATTCGTCTTTCGCCGAACCGAGATGCAGCTTTCCCTCGGCGAGCTTCTCGGCCAGATATTCACTCACGTGAAGGACGCGGAACGGCAGTTCGTGACCGGTGAGATCGGCCGCCTCCCAGCGCAACGCCGTGTAGGCGTGTCCGCATTCGGGGACCACCACGGTCTTCACACCACACATCCCGGCCTGGTCGATCAGCCGCTGGCTGATCTCGGCCTGCCATTTGCGGCTGCCCGCGAAGTACGCATAGTTCTCGACCAGCAAGGCATCGCTGCGGAAGGTGCAGGACTCGCCGACGTGTTGCATGACTTTCGCCAGCGCCGCGACCTGCGACGGGTAGGCGTCCACTTCGACACTGGACACGCAGAGCATGACGTCCGCGCGGTCCCTGTCCATCGGAATCGGTACGTTGTATTCACGGCCGATCGCCTCCAGCCTGCTCGCATAGGGCTCGTCGGTGGGCGTCGGAACACCATTGCGATACTGGCTCTCGGCCCGCTCGTAAAGCTCCGTAGGTGCCAGGCCCGCATCGAACATGGCATGGCGGGCCTGCTCGATCAGTGCCGCCACGTCGATGCCCATGGGACAGATGAGACTGCAGCGGCCGCAGAGGTTGCAGCTGTCGTAGAGCAGATGCTGCCATTCCTCGAGTTCCTTCTCCGTCACCCTGCGCTTCAGGCCGAACATGCGATAGAGCGGCGCGAAGGGCCCTGACTCCCGCTTGTAGGCCTGCTTGAAGGGCTCCACCTTCCAGATCGGGGTATATTTCGGATCCTCGGTGGCAATGTAGAAATGGCAGGCATCCGCACACATTCCGCAATGAATGCAGGACTCCAGCCGCAGCGATGTGAGCGCGCCGTACTCCGCGGCAAAGCTCTGCATGGCCCGATCGGCACGCTGTTGATCGCTGAGGTTCCCCTGCCGGTCGACACCCTTGCGGGGCGCCGCCGCGGGCTTTCGCAGTTCGGCGGCCGTGGTACTCATGATTGCGCTCCCTTGCGTTCCAGCAGATAGCCATTGATGGACCGCGACGGAAAGATGTAGAAGGCGTGCATCAGCTTGCCGAACGGGAACCAGATCAGCAGCAGGTCCACGCTCAGGATGTGCCAGGCAAGCAGGGTCTGATAATCCGCACCGACATGGGCGGTCGCCATCAACCCGGTGACGATGACCAGGGTAGTCACGAACCAGCTGAAGTAGTCATCGAAGTTGGAAATCATCCGCAGCACGCGATGGGTCAGGCGCCTGACCATGACAGCGATCAACAGTGTCAGGGTGAGCACCGCGATGATGTTGATCACGTTGCTGGGCAATGCCGGCCAGCTGAAGCCGAACAGGCTTTTGAAGAACGCGACATGCGGCGCGAACGCCAGGATCACGATGAACAGGCCGATGTGGTAGCTGTAGCCGAGCAACTCGCCGTAGCCGGTCCGCCCGATGAACTCGGGATGCGGCCACGAACGCGAACCGCTGACCATCAGACCGCGGAACAGCGCCTTCATCAGCGGTCCGCGCGGCGTGGAGAGATTCTTCCGGTAGCGCAGCAGCATGCTGCCCACGAGCCGCCAGAGTACGCCCAGACAGAAGACCGCGAGCGCGAAGGTCAGCGCCGGTCCGCGTGCAAAGTGGAGAAGGTCCATGTCATTTCTCCTCTTCCGATGCGGCCTTGTTCCTGCGGGACCGGGCGCGGATGCGTGAGACGGCCGCGGCGCCCGCTCCCAGCGCCACGCCGGCGCCGGCGGCGACGGCAAGACCTTCCAGGTTGGTGAACATTCCCGCCGCTAGCGGCTGGTAGAAACCGCCCTTGTCCCAGAACCCCGGTTCGGAGCAACCCAGGCAGCCGTGCCCGGACTCGATCGGGAAACTGGTACCGTCGTTCCATTTCACGGTGGCGCAGGCGTTGTAGGTGATGGGGCCCTTGCAGCCCAGCTCGTAAAGGCACCAGCCATTGCGCGCGCCCTCGTCATCGAAGGACTTCGCGAACTTGCCCTGGTCATAGAACGGCCGGCGATAGCAGCGATCATGGATCGTGTTGCCGAAGAACGCCCTGGGTCGGCCGTGTTCATCGAGATCGGGCAGCTTGCCCAGGGTGATGAACTGCATCAGCGTGCCGGTAATGACCGCCGGAATCGGCGGGCAGCCGGATACATTCACGACGGGCTTGTCCTTGATGAGTTCCGAAATCGGCCGTGCGCCGGTCGGGTTGGGCTTTGCGTAGGGAATGCCGCCAAACGACGAGCAGGTACCGACGCAGACGATGGCCGCGGCCCCCTTGGCCGTCTCGGTCAGAATGTCCAGGGCGCTCTTGCCGGCGGCGGCGCAATACACGCCGTCATCGGCGGTGGGCACCGAGCCGTCGACCACGATCAGGTACTTGCCCCAGTTGTCGTGCATCGCCTTTTCGCGCGCCTTTTCCGCGGCACTGCCCGCGGCCGCCATCAGCGTGTCGTCGTAGTCGAGTGAAATGATGTTGAAAATCATGTTCTCGACGGTGGGCGAGAACGATCGCGTGAGCGATTCCAGGCAACCCGTGCATTCCTGGAAGGAGAGATAGATCACCGAAGGCCGCTTTGACTTGCGCAGTTGCTCGGCCATCGCCGGCCCCGCCATTGGCGAAAGCGCCATCATGGAAGCCGTGGCCATGCAGAACTTGAGAAAGGTCCGGCGACTGATACCGTTCTGCTCCAGCATCTCGCCGATGGTCAGGGAATCTTCGCTCTCATGGCTCATGGCATCATCCTCCGCCGTGCCGGTCTGCCAGCCGGGACCTCAGCGTCGCCGCACCCGCCAGAATCTCGTCCCGATCCGCCGGTATCAGGACCGGCACCCGTGCCACCTCAATGGCTTCCAGCGAGACTTCGTCGCGCTGGTCGTAATGGGTAATCCACCAGACGCCCTGCACCGCCGTTTCCCGGACTTCCGTGCGGCCGCCGATGGCCAGGGACATGCTCACCTCTCCGCTGCCCAACTCCTCCCGCAGACGTGTGAGGTCGCCCGGTGCCATGGGCAGCGTGGACAGATCGATGGCACCCGATTCGCCGGTCTCGGCGAGTTGTTCGAGCATGCCGGCAATTTCAAACAGGACGGCGTCCAGGCCCGCGCCAAGGGCACTTGATGTGCCCGCGGGCTCCACACGCACGCCGATTTCCGAGAGACTTGTCATGCGCGACTCTCCTCGATGATTTCGCGAATCATCCGCGTTGCGCGCGTCACACCCTCCACGACCGGCGGGGACGCCACATCGCCCCAGTTCGTGCATTCCGGCTGAATGCCGATCAGCACACGGCGGGCGGGAAGACGATCACGCAGGCGCGCCATCGCGAGCAGATCCAGCAGGCTGACTTCGTGAACACTGCGACCGCCGCCACTGCCCAGAAAGGCGTCCATGGCATCGCCTTCAAACGAGCGAACGGTGCCCGGCGGCGCATCGAGATTGGCAGCATCGACCACGATCAGCGTCGCGGCCTCTTCCACTGCCTCCAGAAGGGTAAAACTGAGGGTGCCGCCATCCAGCAGCGTGACATTGGCGGGACAGCCCCCGGTGCGCAGTCCTTCGACCACGTGGATGCCGGCGCCATCATCGCTGAGCAGGTTGTTACCGATGCCCAGCACGAGGATCGCCGGATCAGCGGACTCGTCCGTGGATTCCGCTTCCTCCCGGGTAGCTGTCCCTGTCTCGTGCATCCCCGAACTCCCTGGTCGATGCATCCATTGACTTCTCTGGAAGTGAACCGCCCGGCGGGCATTTGCGCCATGACCCAGATCAAGTGCCGGCAAGTTGTCGGAACCTCCTTCCCGGCGGCGCGATCGCCACCGCTTTGACCTGTGTCAACTGCCCCGGATGCACGGGTGGTAGTTTGACCTTCGGACACGGCATGGATGGCGAGCCCGACGATGCACGAACTGTCGATCTGTCAGGACCTGCTGGAGCAGGTCGACCGCGTTGCCCACGAACATGGCGCTCGCCGCGTGGCCCGGATTCATCTCGCCGTGGGCCCGCTTTCCGGTGTCGTGCCGGAGCTTCTCCAACAGGCATTCACCCTGGCCCGCGCGGGCAGTTCGCACACCGCGTCAGCCGAACTCGAAATAGAAACCGTGCCTGTTCGCGTGCGCTGCCACCGTTGCGGCGCGGAGACCGACGCGCATGTCAATCGCCTGCTCTGCGGCCAGTGCGGCGACTATCACACCGATCTCGTGAGCGGCGACGAACTGATATTGCAACGCGTGGAACTTGAAGACGCGGCGGCCAGCGCCTGACCGGTCGCTGAACGTAGGGGAGAATCGATCATGTGTGACACCTGCGGCTGCAACGTCACGCCGGGCAACGAACATCTGGCGAAACAGCTCCACGCCGGTGAAAGCAGCGCGGTGGAGGTTCTCTCGGACCTGCTCTCCGCCAACAACCGGCAGGCCGGGCACAACCGTCGGCATTTCGACCGCCACGGCGTCCTCGCGCTGAATCTCATGTCCTCGCCCGGCGCGGGCAAGACCGCCCTGCTCGAGGCCACCATCGAAGCGCTGGGCGACGAACTGCGCATCGGCGTGATCGAGGGCGACCTGGAAACCGAAAACGATGCGGCGCGCATCCGTTCATACGGCATTCCGGCGGTTCAGATTTCCACCGGAACGGCCTGCCATCTGGATGCGCACATGGTCCACGATGCACTGCACGGCCTGCCCCTCGACTCACTCGACATCGTATTCATCGAGAACGTTGGCAACCTGGTCTGTCCGGCCAGCTTCGACCTGGGACAACACCGTAACGTCGCCCTGCTCAGCGTGACCGAAGGCGATGACAAGCCGGCCAAGTACCCGGTGATGTTTCGTGCCGCGGACCTGGTGGTCCTGAGCAAGTCCGACCTGCTCGATGTGCTGGACGATTTCGATCCGGCCGCGGCCGAGCGGTGCCTGCGCAATCTGGGGCGTGACACCGCGATGATCCAGGTCGCCGCGCGGCGCGTCCGCGCCCTGCAGCCGTGGCTGGACTGGCTGCGACGTGAGGTTGCGGCGCACCGTTCCGGGCCGGCGCATTTCCATCCGGCGGACGCCACCGGACTTCTCAAACCGGCCGCAGGTTGAGATGCCGTCATGTGCCTCGCCATACCAGCAAGGGTCATCGAACTGCATGAAGACCAACAGGCCGTGATCGAAGTCGGTGGCGTGCGCAACCGGGTTTCGCTGGCGCTCGTGGACGACGTTGCCGTCGGCGACTATGTCATCGTGCACACCGGCTTCGCCATCGCCCGCCTGGATGTGGCCGAGGCCGAAAAGAGCCTCGCCCTGTTCGCCGAGATCGCCGAAGCCCTGGGGGACGCACCCGATGCGTTATATCCGGGAGTTTCGTGACGGTCGCACGGCCATCGCCCTGGCACGCGCCATGGCGGGCGAGGTGGATCCCGGGCGCGACTACTATCTGATGGAATTCTGTGGCGGGCACACCCACGCCATCTTCCGCCACGGCGTGCAGGACCTGCTCCCCGGCAACGTGCGACTGGTCCATGGCCCCGGCTGCCCGGTCTGCGTGCTGGCCATTCCCCGCCTCGACATGGCCATCGAACTGGCCGCGCGTCCCGGCGTGATTCTCGCCAGCTACGGGGACATGTTGCGCGTGCCCGGATCGCGCAAGCGCAGCCTGTTGAAATCACGGGCCCGCGGGCACGATATCCGCATCGTCTACTCGGCCACCGAGGCACTGACACTGGCCCGCGACAATCCGGACCGTGAAGTGGTGTTCTTCGCCATCGGCTTTGAAACCACGACTCCGCCCACGGCGCTGGCCCTGCAGGAGGCGGCCCGTACCGGACTGAAAAACTTCAGCGTGTTCTGCAATCACGTTCTCACGCCTTCGGCCATACAGAGCATTCTCGATTCACCGGAAGTCCGCGAGCTGGGCAAGGTGCGCGTGGACGGCTTTCTCGGCCCCTCGCATGTGAGCACGATCATCGGCAGTCGGCCCTACGAATTCTTCGCCGCGGAATACCAGCGCCCGGTCGTCATTTCCGGCTTCGAACCGCTCGACGTCATGCAATCGGTGCGCATGCTCATCCGGCAATTGAACGAAGGCCGGGCCGAGGTCGAAAACCAGTTCACGCGCGGGGTGAGCCGGGACGGCAATCTGAAGGCGCAAAAGCTGGTGGCGGACGTCTTTGAATTGCGTCCCGAGTTCGAATGGCGCGGGCTCGGCCGGGTGCCCTACAGCGGACTGCGCATCAAGGCGGCCTACGCCGAACTCGATGCCGAACGGCGTTTCGACATCCAGGCAAGGCCGGTGCCCGAGAACAAGGCCTGCCAGTGCCCGGCCATTATCCGGGGGCTCAAGAAACCCACTGACTGCGCGATCTTCGGCAAGGCCTGCACGCCCCGCAATCCGATCGGCTCTTGCATGGTTTCTTCGGAAGGCGCCTGCGCGGCGTATTACAAATACCGGTTCCGGCGGCGCCAGGCCGCGGGCGCCATTGCCGTGGAGCAGGACTGATGCGCATTCTTCTCCTCTGCCACAGTTTCAACAGTCTCACGCAGCGACTCTTCGCCGAACTGACGGCGGACGGACACGATCTGTCCGTCGAACTGGACATTGACGACGCAATCACCGAGGAGGCCGTCGATCTTTGGCGGCCCGAGGTCATTGTCGCACCGTTTCTCAAGCGTGCCATTCCCGAGCGAATCTGGCGGCATCACACCTGCCTGATCGTGCATCCCGGCCCGCCGGGCGATCGCGGCCCATCGGCACTGGACTGGGCCATTCTGGGCAACGAACCGATCTGGGGCGTCACCGTGCTCGAGGCCGAAGAGCACATGGACGCCGGGCCCATTCGCGCCTGGCGCCGTTTTCGGATGCGAGAAGCGTCCAAAGGCTCCATCTATCGCAACGAGGTCACCGAAGCGGCTGTGGCCGCGGTACGCGAGGCATTGGCCCAGCAAGGCGGCAGTCCCGCGCTCGCCTGGCGACCGGAACCCGGCATGCCCGCAGAGCACAGCATCTGGCGTCCCGCGATGCGCCAGGCCGACCGCGCCATCGATTGGCAGCAGGACGATACGCAGACAGTGCTGCGAAAAATCCGCAGCGCCGACGGGCAGCCCGGCCTCGCCGACACATTGCTCGGCGAGGCGGTTCGCCTCTACGACGCCCACCCGGCCACCGGACTCACGGGCAGACCCGGCGAACTGCTCGGGCGCCGGAACGGTGCCATCTGCCGCGCCACCCGCGATGGCGCTGTCTGGATCGGCAGCCTGCGAATCTCCCACGCGCCCGGGCGTGCGTTCAAACGCCCGGCAGTGGATGCGCTCGGCGAGGCCGGTCTCGCCCTGCCCGAACTGCCGGAACGCGACGGCGACTGGAGCGACATCTGCTATCGAGAAACCGCGGGCATCGGCTGGCTGTTCTTCGACTTCCATAACGGGGCCATGAGCACCAGCCAATGCGAGCGCCTGCTGGGCGCCTACCGGGACGCGCTGCGTCGGCCCACGCGCGTTCTGGTCCTCGCCGGGGGCGCGGATTTCTGGTCCAACGGCCTGCACCTGAATGTGATCGAGGCAGCGGACAGCCCGGCGGACGAGTCCTGGCGGAACATCAATGCCATGGACGATCTCGCCGCGGCGATCCTCGCCACCGACGACCGCCTGACCGTCGCCGCGTTGCGCGGCAACGCGGGCGCGGGCGGCGTGTTTCTCGCCCTCGCCGCTGATCGCGTGATGGCGCGACGCGGCATCATCCTCAATCCGCACTACAAGAACATGGGCAATCTGTACGGGTCTGAATTCTGGACCTACCTGCTGCCGCGACGGATCGGCGATGCAAATGCATTGGCCATCATGCAACACCGGTTGCCGATGTCTGCCGACGACGCGCGCGCGACCGGTCTTGTCGATCTCGTCGCGGGGCCATCAGCGGGAACATTCACCGCCGCGGTCGAACGGGAGGCCCGACGCCTGGCCGGCCCGTCGTTCGAATCCCAACTGGCGGCCAAGCGGGAACAGCGGACCCGGGACGAGGCCATCCGCCCGCTGGCTGATTACCGCCGCGAGGAACTGGAACACATGAAGCTCAATTTCTACGGCTTCGACCCCAGCTATCACGTGGCGCGCTATCGCTTCGTGAATCATCATCCACACGCCTGGACGCCGCTGCACCTCGCACGACACCGCAGCCTTAACGCCGGGCGCACCGCACTGCCCCGGGGGGTCGCATGACCGCTTCCGCAAACACCGACGCGATTCGTGCCGCGCAACGCACAGCGCGCCACCTGTGGGTGGAAGGCCGCGTACAGGGCGTCGGCTTTCGTCCGTTCATCTACCGGCTGGCCCATGAGCACCGCCTGAACGGCTGGGTGGTCAACAATGGTGGTCGGGTGGAAATTCTGGTGGAGGGCGAGCCCGAGTCCCTGGACGCTTTCGTTGCGGACCTCATCGATCGCGCGCCACCGCTGGCCCGGCCGATCATTGCCGAAGGCAAGCGCGAGAAAGCGCAGGCTCTGCGACGGTTCGAGATCCGCCACAGCCGCAGCGAGGGCGCGCCGCGGATTCACGTGCCACCCGACCAGTTCGCCTGCGATGACTGCCTGCGGGAAATGAACGACCCCGAGGCCCGGCGGTTTCGCTACCCCTTCATAAATTGCACCCAATGCGGGCCGCGCTACACCATCATCCGCGCCATGCCCTACGACCGCCCGAACACCACCATGCAGTGTTTCGAGTTGTGCGACGACTGCGTCGATGAATACGGCGATCCGCTGGACCGCCGCTTCCACGCCCAGCCACTGGCCTGCCCGGATTGCGGACCTTCGCTGGTCTATCGCGACCACCAGCGGCCGATTCGCGAAAACGCAGCCGCCCTTCGCTCTTGCGTCGCCACCCTGCGCGCCGGCGGCATTGTCGGCATCCGCGGAATCGGCGGTTACCACCTGGTCTGCGATGCGACCAGCGAACCGGCCATACGACGGCTGCGCGTCCGCAAGCAAAGACCCGACAAACCCCTGGCGGTCATGGTTCCTGCCGCGGGCAAGGACGGCCTCGACTGGGTGCGCCGGGTGGCACGGCCGAATCGCCAGCACGCGCTGCTCCTTGTCGATCCGATGCGCCCCATCGTCCTGGTCCCCTCCCTCCCCGACAGCCGCCTGGCTCCGGGCATTGCCCCGGGACTGGCCGAGATCGGTCTGATGCTGCCCTACAGCCCGCTGCACCATCTGCTGCTCGGAGAGTTCGGACGCCCCGTCGTGGCGACCTCCGGCAATATCAGCGGCGAACCGGTGATCACCGAGCCTGCCGAGGCCGAGCAGCGTCTCGCCGGCGTGGCGGACGCTTTCCTGCATCACGACCGCCCCATCCAGCGGCCGGCCGACGACCCGGTTTTCCGCGAGATTTCGGGCCGCATGCGTCCGCTCCGCATCGGCCGGGGCAGTGCGCCGCTGGAGCTTGAGCTGCCCCTGGCGGTGGATATGCCAATGCTGGCCACTGGTGCATTTCTGAAAAACACCGTGGCGCTTGCCTGGGAGAACCGGGTCATCATCTCGCCGCACATTGGCGACCTGGCCAGCCCGCGCGGTCAGGCGGTCTTTCGCCAGGTGGCCGGCGACCTGCAGGCCCTCTACGGCGTCCAGGCCAAGCGCATCGCCTGTGACGGGCATCCGGACTTTCCCAACAGCCGCTGGGCACGCGACAGCGGGCTCGAGGTCATCCCGGTGCCGCATCATTTCGCGCACGCTTCGGCGGCGGCGGCCGAGTCTGATCTGCATGAAGAGCGGATCTGCTTCACCTGGGACGGCGTCGGACTCGGCGAGGACGGCACACTCTGGGGCGGTGAAGCGCTGGTCGGTACACCGGGACAGTGGCAACGATTCGCCTCGCTGCGCCCTTTTCGCCTGCCGGGCGGCGACAAGGCCGTGGATGAACCCTGGCGCACAGCGCTGTCCCTGTGCTGGACCGCAGGCCAGTCCTGGCCAGCCGGTGCCGAGTTGTGCGAGCCCCTCCTCCGAAAGGCCTTTGCGCGAGGTGTCAACTCGCCGCCGACCAGCGCCGCCGGCCGCCTGTTCGATGCGGCAGCGGCTCTGCTCGATGTCACACACACGGCGAGCTTCGAGGGTCAGGGCCCCATGCAGCTTGAAACGCTGGCCGCCGGTACCCTGGAATCCGAGGGGCTGAGCCTGCCCATGTCGGTGGACGACAACGGAGTCTGGCGAAGCGACTGGGCACCACTGCTCAGTATCCTTCTCGATTCGCGGCGCTCCGTGGAAGAACGCGCGCGACGTTTCCATGCCAGTCTGGCGCTCACCATCCGCGAACAGGCCATTCAGGCCCGCCGTCGCCACGGCATTGCGACCGTCTCGCTGACCGGCGGCGTATTCCAGAACCGGGTGTTGACGCACCTGGCCCGGATACTGCTGACCGATGCGGGGTTCACCGTCAGCCTCCCCGCACGGATTCCCCTCAACGACGCCGGCATAAGCTATGGTCAGATCATTGAGGCAGCGGCTCGCCTGAAAGACGAAAAATCAACCTGACACCAGGAATACCGCGACGTGAGAGAAACGGAAATCGCGCTTGCGCATGGCAACGGCGGACGCCTCATGCGCGAACTGATCGAGGAAGTCTTTGCGGCACGTCTCGCCAATCCCGGACTGGACACCGAACTGGACGCCGCCACACTGCCGCCGCTCGCAGACGGCGACATCGTGGTGAGCACCGACGGCTTCACCGTACACCCGCTCGAGTTCCCGGGCGGCAACATCGGCTCGCTGGCGATTCACGGCACAGTCAACGACCTTGCGGTGGCGGGTGCACGCCCGGCGTACCTGACCCTGAATTCGTTCATCGAGGAAGGCACCGAACTGGCCCTGCTCGAAAGGCTCGTCGAGGCCATGGCCGAGGCGGCCCGGGCCTGCGGCGTAGCGGTCATCGCGGGTGACACCAAGGTCGTGGGTCGCGGCGAAGCGGGCGGGGTGTATTTCGCCACGACCGGTATTGGCGTAAGACCCAGAGAACTTCACCTGGGCATGGACCTCATCCGACCGGGCGACAAGGTCCTGGTCAGCGGTCCGGTGGGCGACCACGGGGCGGCGGTGCTGCTCGCCCGCGAGGAATTCGGCTTTCACGGCGACCTGCGTTCCGACGCCGGCAGCGTGCTTGAGGGCGCGCTCGCCCTTCAGGGCATCGGCGGATTGCGCTTCATGCGCGACCCCACACGCGGTGGACTCGCCACGGTGGCCAACGAGATCGCCCGCGCCAGCGGCCATTGCGTGCGCCTCACGGAAGGCGCCATACCCGTCAGCGATCCGGTCCAGTCAGTCTGCGAAATCCTCGGCTACGACCCCCTGTATCTCGCCTGCGAGGGCCGCATCGTCGCCGTGGTGGCCGATGCGGTGGCCGAGGCGGCCATGACGGCGCTGCGCGATGCCGGCGGCACGCCGGCGCTGATTGGCGAGATCACGACAGACCTCGCGCAGGTGACGCTGCGCACCGAACTCGGCGGGGAACGCGTGCTGGAAGAGCTGGAGGAAGACCCGCTGCCGCGAATCTGCTGACCGGAGAACCCAGGCGGCCATCGCCCGGAAAATGTCTTCAGGGAGACTGATCGACCATGACCCGCAATGACTTCCTGAGAATCGTCGAGATACGTACCAAGATCGTCAGCGTCTCGTCCTTTCTCATCGGCACGGTGTTCGCAGCGGTGAGCGGCGCCGGCTTTTCCTGGTCCCTGGCGCTGGTGATGTTCGCTGCCGTGCTCTGCGTCGACATGGGCACGACCGGGTTCAACAGCTATTACGATTTCGTCAACGGCGTGGACCGGCCGGATACGGATATTGAGGGTGACAAGATCCTTTTGCGTGGCGACACACGGCCGGCCGCGGCGCTGGCCATTTCCGGGGGCTTCTTCCTGGCGGCGGCCGGCCTTGGCCTGGTCATAGGCCTCATGGCCGGCTGGCAGATCATTGTTGTCGGCACGGTCTGCATGGCGGCCGGCTTCTTCTACAGCGGTGGCCCTTATCCCCTCTCGCGCACACCGTTTGGTGAATTGCTGGCCGGCGGATTTCTCGGCTGGGTGCTGATCGCACTCTCGTTTGTCGTCCAGACCGGCCGGCTCACCCCGGCAGCGGTCTGGCTGGGACTGCCCTCCACCGCATTGATCGCCTCCATTCTCACAGTGAACAACACCTGCGACCTTGTGGGGGATCGCCGTGCGGGGCGCTACACGCTGTCCATCGCGCTCGGTGCCCGGCGCTCCGAATGGGTGATTTACGGGCTCGGGGCGCTCGCTTATGGCCTGGCCTTCGCGCTCATCGGGTCGGGCATTCTGACCTTGCCAGCGGTCATACCACTCGCGCTGGCCGCGCTGGTCTCGGCCAGCGAATACCGCCGGATGCACGGACGCGGCTTTTCGCCGGCGACGAAAGCCGCCTCCATGGCTTCGATCAGCAAGGTCTTCGTGGCCTTTACCGCTGCCCTGCTCATAGCCCTCTCAATCAGCGCCTGAACCGGCCACGCGGTAGCGCTCAAGCTGGCGGCGCGCACGTTCGGAATGACTGCGCCCCTGGCCCAGGTCTTCGAAAGCCTGCGTCGCATCGCGGCCGCACCAGGGCAGGATGACATCCACCCCTGCCGGATGGCGCGCCAGGTAGTCGGTGATGTCGTAATCGACGCCGTGCACGCGAATCCAGCAATCATGCAGGCCGGCATGCCGAGCCAGATCACCCGATACAGCGGCCGGCCCGGCGGAGGGTGCCGTCGGTCCGGGCGCCAGCCGGGCGACAATCCAGAGCGTGGCGACCACCGACCAGAACACGATCACGCTGACGAATGCGGTCTTTCTCACAGGAAATCGAATGCCTCGCAGTGAATGAGTTCGGACGGCACGCCCTCGTCGCGCAGGACCTGGCGCACCAGGTCCACCAGCCCGGGTGGCCCGCAGACATAGGCTTCAGACTCGCCGACCACGGGACTGGCACGCCGGATGAAGTCCGCCGAGAGATTGCCCTCGTGAACAAGAAAATGCGGAACCACGCCAAGCCCCCTGATCCGGGTCGCCAGCGCTTCCAGTTCGGCCAGGTAATAGGCACGTGTGCGGTCATTCGTGCAATAGATCAGGCGCGCGTCGCAGGAAGTCTGGGCGGCGGCAAGACCGCGCACGCGGCTGACAAAAGGCGCGATACCGATGCCCCCGGCGATCCACAGTTCCGCCCGTTCCGGCGCCAGCCGTTCGAAAAAATCGCCATAGGGGCCGTCCACCCAGACCGGCGCCCCGCCCGGCAGTGTCTGCATCGCAGCGGTGGCATCCCCCAGGTTCTTGACCGCCACGCGCAGCAAACGCTCGTCGGGCGCCGAGGACAGCGTAAACGGGTGCTCTTCGTTACGCGCCGCCCCCATGCAGGGGTGATCGATGCTCAGATAGATGAACTGACCGGGCCGGAACGCGCGAAAGGCGGGTACGGCGAGTGAAATCTCCACCACCCGGTCGGCCAGTTCCGTGACCGCGGCGACACTGCCGCGGGCCCCACCGAGCCAGGGACCCAGCGCCTTGCGCCAGAGGATGGCGCCCATTGCGGCCACCCCGAGCACGCCGAACAGCCAGCGTTCCCAGAGCGGTACCGCCGACAGGGCGAAGACATGCGCCAGGCCGGCAAGCACGGCCAGCGCCGACAACAGATGGATCCGCTTCCAGCGCGCGTAGGGCGGCCGGCCGAAGAAGCGGAAACTGGGCGCCAGAAACACCAGCATGGCGAGCAAGCCCAGCCAGCCCAGCCACACGGCGGCATCGGCCGGCGGCGGGAAAAGAACCTCCGAGGCTCCCGGCAATGACTCCGGAATCGCCGCGAAAGCCAGCAGCAGCGGATGGGCCAGAACCGCGAGCAACGCCACGAAGCCCAGCCAGTGATGCAATCTGAACAGACGCGGCAGCCCGCCGAAGCCGCGGTCGCTGCCCGGCACACGCAGACTGAGCGCGGCACCGCCGAGCAGCGTGAGCGCGGCAAGCAGGCCGCTCACCCGGCCGGCCGTGCGCAACATGCCCGCCGCCCCGGCGCCCGCTCCGGGCCAATGCCAGGCGAGCCCGGTGGCCGCCAGGGCGACGGTCGCCGCAACCACGGCCACGGCCGCCCAGCGTTTGCGCACAACACTCACTCGCATGAAATCCATTCCCGCAGACGCCTCCCGTCCATGCCAGCATGCGCCGTTACATCATTCGCCACCAGTCCGATCCTCGTCCCTGCCGCCGAACAGAAGCCCGCGCACCATTTCCTCCTGGTCGAGTTCCTCCAGGGCGGCCTCCATGCGACGTTGGTCGGCGCGGATCTCGGGCAGGATCAGATTCTCGAGCGAGCGAACCCGCCGTTCCGTAAGCCGGTATTCGGCATGCAGCCGCAGGATGTTGGCCAGTTCCACCGCCATGGGCACGGCCTGGTCCAGCAGGCCGGAAAACGCTCCGGCCACCGCTTCGGCTTGCGCCGAGCGCAGCACCGCCGGTTCCACCGTCCCGGCGACCGGCCCGCGTACCGGCATCCGCCCCGACAACAGCTTCACGCCAAGAAACGATCCCTCGTCCAGCATCAGCCGCTCGTCCACCGGCACCGCGGCCGCCGGGTACACCTGCAGGCCTTCCAGCCCGTGATGCGCCAGGCCCGCCGCCATGCGGCCGGCCGCCGATTCCAGGCTGGCTTCGAAGGCATTCACCATGGCCTGATAGTCCGCCAGGCGACGCAACAATTCCCTGGCCACCAGCATGCGTTTTTCATCCAGAAAGCGGTGGCCTTCCTCGAACACGCTGCGGTCGCGGCGAAGTTCAAGCAGGGCGGCTCGCGATGCGACACGCTCAGCCATCGGTCGCGCCCGACGCAGCGAGATGCCGCGCAATCTGCTCGTCGCTCAAACGGCTCAGCTCCCCGGCGGGCAGCATGGCAAGCAGATTCCAGCCGATGTCGAGGCTTTCCTCAAGCACGCGTGCTCCCTCCTGGTGGACGAAGTCGCGTTCAAAGGCGTTGCCAAAATCCAGATAGAGGCGGTCGCCCGCCGGCAGGCCTTCCTCGCCGACCACCTTGGCCAGCGTGCGTATCTGATTGGCCCGGGCATAGGCCGCATAGAGCTGGCTGGCCAGCGCCGGGTGGTCGGCATCGGTATAACCCTCGCCAATACCCTGGTCGATCAGCCGCGAGAGACTCGGCAGCACCGAGACCGGCGGGTAATAGCCGCGACGGTCCAGTTCGCGGTCGAGCACGATCTGGCCTTCGGTAATGTAACCGGTCAGGTCGGGAATCGGATGGCTGATGTCGTCTCCCGGCATGGTGAGTACCGGAAGCTGGGTGAGCGTGCCTTCACTGCCGCGGAGGCGGCCGGCCCGTTCGAACAGGGTCGCCAGATCCGAGTACATGTAGCCGGGATAGCCCTTGCGCCCGGGCACTTCGCCGTGGCTCGCCGAGACCTCGCGCAGGGCCTCGCAGTAATTGGTCATGTCGGTCATCACGACCAGCACGTGGCGGTGCTCGCCAAAGGCGAGGTATTCGGCGGCAGTCAGCGCGTACCGGGGAGTCAGCAGACGCTGAGTGCTGGAATCGCTGGCCAGATTGAGAAACAGCGCGGTGTGCTCCAGCGCCCCGCTCTCCTCCATGGCACGGCGAAACGCCTCCGCGGTCGTGTGCGACACACCGATGCCCGCAAACACTATGGCGAATCCACCCGCCTCGTCGCCCAGCAGGCGGGCATGGCGCGTGATATCCACAGCCATGCGGGCGTGGGGCAGCCCGCCGCCGGAAAAGATCGGCAGCTTCTGTCCGCGCACCAGGCTGTTGAGCACGTCGATGCTGCTGATGCCGGTCTCGATGAAAGCCGTGGGCAGATCCCGAGCCACAGGATTGAGTGGCCACCCGCCCACCGGACGTTCTTGATGAATCGGAACCGGTGGGCCGCCGTCCAGCGGGCGTCCCACACCGTCAAAGACGCGTCCGAGCAGACCGGGCCCCACACCGAAGTGCAACGATTCACCGGAAAAGCGCACCCCTGTGCCCGCAAGCCCGAGATTGGCGGTGGGTTCGAGCACTTCGACAACCATGCGTCGTTCGTCCAGTGCGGCCACGCGCCCGGGACGCGCGGCGCCGTCCGCGCCGATCACTTCCACGGCTTCGTTGAGACCCACCGACAGGACCCGCTCCAGGAACAGCAACGGCCCCTCGATGCGCGTCGCGGCCCGCTCGGCCAGCATCTCAATCGCCATCGCCCGAAGCCTCCTGCGTGACGGCTGTTCCGCCCGATTCCAGTGCGGTGTCCATTTCCCCGCGCAACGCGGCGAAGCGGTCCAGATGGTCTTCGCCGATCTCCTCGCCCATGCGCCGCAGGCGGCGCAAGAGCGGCAGTGATGCAATATCGGCAACAGCCATCCCGCCGGCCAGCGCGGCCTCGGCACTGTCCATGAAATGCACGAGGGTGCGCATCATCTCGATCTGGCGATCCGGGGATGTATAGCAGTCCACTGGCGAAAATGCCGACTGCCGCAGGAAGGCCTCATTGAGCAAGTCAGCGAACAACAGTGTGAGTTGCTGGCGGGCCGGCAGGGCGTCGCGACCAACGATGCGCACCATGCGCTCCAGATGCGCCTGCTCTTCCAGCAGCGCCAGGAAACGATGCCGCTGTTCCTGCCGGTCCGCGTGGCCGTGGGCGCGCCACCAGCCTGCCAGGTCGGGGGCGTCCTCCGAATAGGCGCCCAGGGGATTGATCGCGGGATAGAAACGCGCGCGTGCCCGGTCACGGTCGAGCGGCCAGAAACAACGTACATTGCGTTGGGTATGCAACGTGACCGGCTCGGAGAAATCACCGCCCGGCGGGCTCACGGCACCGATCAGCGTCACCGAGCCCTCTTCCCCGGACAGGGTCCGGACCCGCGCGGCCCGTTCATAGAATTCCGCCTTGCGTGTGCCGAGATAGGCCGGGTACCCGCCTTCCGCGGGCAACTCGCCCAGGCGACCGCCTATCTCGCGCAACGCTTCCGCCCAGCGACTGGTGGAATCCGCCATCAGCGCGACATGCAGCCCCTGGTCCCGGAAGTACTCGGCGACCGTGACGCCGGTATAGATGCTCGCCTCCCGGGCCGCCACCGGCATGTTGGAGGTATTGGCAATAATCACCGAGCGTTCGATCAGCGGCCGTCCGGTGCGTGGGTCCTCAAGGGACGGAAAGTCATGCAGGACTTCGGTCATCTCGTTGCCGCGCTCTCCACAGCCCACATAGACGATCACATCGGCGTCGCACCACTTGGCGATGCTCTGCTGGAGAATGGTCTTGCCGGTGCCGAAGCCACCCGGCATGGCGGCACGACCGCCGCGCGCGACCGGAAACAGCGCATCGATGATTCGCTGGCCCGTCAGAAGCGGCGCATCCGGCGGCAGACGCTCGGCGACCGGACGCGGCATGCGCACCGGCCAGCGCTGCCGCAGGCTGACAGCGGTCGGCTCGCCCTCGCCGGTGTCCACACGGCAAATCACTGCATCGGCGGCATAGCGCCCCGGCGGCACGATGTCCACGACCCGGCCGGCCAGACCTGGCGGCACCAGGCAAAGCTGGTCGCGTCCACCCTCACCCGGGAGGATGCGCCCGAGCACTTCGCCGCCGGTCACGGCGCGGCCGGTTTCAAGCAGCGGCTCGCAATCGAACTCGGCCGCGCGTGAGGGCTGCATTCCCACCTGCACGTGGAGGTTCTCGGCAGACAGGGGCCGCAAGAGTCCGTCGAAGATGCCACCAAGCAGCCCGGGATCGAGCGGTACCGACAAGGCTCGGCCGGTGCCCGCAACCGGATCGCCGAATCGCAGGCCCGTGGTGTCTTCATAAACCTGGACGGTGATCGTCTTGCCCGCCACACGGAGAACTTCGCCAAGCAGGCGCTGCTCGCCTACGTGCACTTCCTCGCTGACGCGGAAAGACTGCTCGCTGATCGCGGTCAGCACGGGGCCACCGATCGAGGTGATGCTTGCGCGCGCGCCGCTCATTGCGCTTCCCCTGCCGCGCGCTGCCCGGGCGCGGTGCGCAGGCGCTGCTCGATGCGCCCCAGCAGCAGGCCCTTGAGATGCTGCTCACGCCCCATGAGTGCCGCCACGCTCGCATCGAGGCAGGCCTTGCCTGCACGCAAGCGGTACCCGGCCTGCAAATCCGTCAACGCACGCATGGTCAGCGTGACATCCGGCCGCTGTTCGGCGACCGATTCAGGCACCGACCAGTGGTGCTCCGGCTGCGCGTCTTCGGGATGTTCCAATACCCAGTCGCCATCGGGGAGTCGGTCAACAGCCAGGCGAAGCAGGCCATCGAGCCATTGGCGGCGCGCCGCCCCATCACGCCAGCGCCGTGCCAGTTCCTTGTCGAGTTGCTGCCAGGCGCGCTCCAGGTAGTTCAACTGCAATTCCTGCCGACGGTGACGCAGGGCGGCCTCGGCCGTGGCCCGCGCATGCGCCAGTTCCCGGGCTCGATGGGCGCGCTGCTCACGCACTGTCTGTCGAATACGCGCATGCGCCCGGCGGCGCGCCTCGGCCAGCATGCGCGCGCGTTCTCCTTCGGCTTCCTCGAGCAGACCGGTGCGCCTTTCCCGCCGCACCCGCCCGATATGCTCAAGCAGTGCCTCAGTGGCATTATCGGCGACGGGTGCCTCGGGCCGGGTCATTGGGCCACTCCCAGATCCTGGCGAATGCGCCGCACCTCATCGGCGGCCCGCACGTCGCCGGCGAGTCCGGTCATCACCAGGATCGGTGGTCGCGCCGCCAGTTGGCGGCGATACAGAAAAGCCGGCGTCACCGCCTGCGCGCAATCCGCGCCAAGCAGGATGACGGAAGGCGGGTCAGCGAGGACTTCCCGAAGCACGGTCTCGGCAACGGCGGGGGCAGCTATCCGCACCGCAACGCCGGCGAGGCGGAATCCCGTGGCGGTCAACTCGTCACCGATGAACAGCGGACCGTCCATGTCAGCCCAACCGGTCCAGGATGAGGATGGACACGATCAAACCGTAGATGGCGATGCCTTCCGCCAGGCCAACCAGTACCAGGACGCGGCCGAGCAGTTCCGGACGCTCGGCCAACGCGCCCATGCCGGCGCTGCCGACCATCGCCACCGCATATCCCGCAGCCAGCGCGGATACCCCGGTGGACGCGGCGGCCGCCGCAAAACCCCATTTCATGACCACCGGATCGACAACGGCCCCTGCCGCGGGCGCGGCGGCGAAAGCTTCGGGCAGCCATAGCACGACGCTGGCCAGCGCCACGAGCAGGCTTGTCGCAAGGATGGCGAAAAGCGTGATTTTCAGATGCTGTGCCGGTTGCATGGAAGCTCCCTCCTCGACCGGTGGTTCAATGGGCAAACGGCGGAGGTGACGGCTGGAACGGACGCCCCTCCGCACGCAGGAATCGGATGAAGAATTCGAACAGGATCAAACGCGTGGTCTGGACGAAGACCACCAGACCTTCCAGGAACAGGACACCCAGGTTGCCGACAATCAGCACCAGGAGCATGCCTGCGGGATGCTCTATCGAGCGCGCCAGGCTGACCACGGCGAGTGAGAGCCCCGCATGGGCCAGCGCGAATGCGCCCACACGAATGAAGGAAAGCGTGTTGACGGCCAGTTGCAGAAGCCGTTCGAGTATTTCGCCCATGCTTCCCAGCACCACGGCGATTCCGTGGTGCCGGTGTTCCCAGGCGCAACCGCCCAGGTACCACAAAAGCCCGGCCGCCACGGTCCAGAGACCCGGGACCAGCCGCCATACCGCCAGCATCCCACCTGCGTAGAGCGTTACCAGGCCAGCTTCGATCCGCCACCACGTGCCGCCCTGCCCGCCCCAGCGCGCCGCCAGTCCGTTGAGCAGCAAGCCAAACAGGATCAGGACCGCACCGCCGGCGATGGGTACGAACAGTACCGGCAGGGGCTGCGTGACCGGATGGACCCACAGCGCGGGAATGATGTCTTCGAGGCAGAAGACACTGCCGAAGAGCACGCCGAACAGAATGGCCATGAGGCCGCCCGGAATGAGCATGCCCAGCGCCGGCCAGCGGCGCCAGAGAAACAGGCCGGCGACAAGCAGCACCGCGCCCTGACCAACGTCGCCGAACATGTAACCAAACAGCAAGGGGCCGATCACGGCCAGGAGCCGGCTGGGATCGGCCTCATTGCCCCCTGGCGTGCCCATCAGACGCACGAACAGCTCGAAAGGCCGCGCCCAGGGCGGATTGTCGCTCAGTGTGGGCGGCACCCGGTCCGCCGGCGGCGCGGGAAAGCCGACCACCGCGGGAATGCCCGCTGCCTTGAGGGTACCCAGCAGGCGCCTGCCGGACGGATCCGAAGTCCAGCCATCCAGGCGCGCCAGGTAGTCACTGACCGCCGCGCCTTCGAGATGCTCGAGACGCCATTGCAGCCGTCGCACCCGGCCAAGTGCCTCGGCAATGCCGAAGCGTTCGCCCAATTCCACCAGCGCCGCGTCGATTTCCGCCAACCTTCGAGCCGCCGACTCGCGGCGCTCCTCGACCGCACGCAGCGCCTGCAGAGGCGGGCCCGCCAGCCATTCGGGCAGCGCGATTCGGCGCGATCCGTGGCCGCCGGCCCCCTGGCCGAATTCCGCTACTGCCGTGTCGCGCCCGAGGACCAGCAGCCAGGTGTGCTCGGCGGTATCCACCCGCCGACGGATCACTGCGTCCGCGGGCATGGGCACATGCGCCTCCGCCGGCAGCATGAACAGCGCCGCCGCCAGTGGCGGACGGGTTCGCACAACGCGTCCGAAATCCGGCTCGGGCGAATCACCCAATGCTTCGAGAAAGCGTGCCAGTGGCGCCAGTTCCTCACGTCGCATTTCGAGCGCGGCGGCTTCTTCGATCAGAGGTGCGGCCTCGCGCTCCCAGTCCCGCAGCGGCTGGAGGACTTCGACCAGCGCTTCGTCCAGGGCCTTCCCCTCATCGGACGGCGCCACTTCGCGTGGACGGGGCCAGGCATTTCCGCAGCGCTCACGGATTTCGGCGAATTCGTCGAGTCCGTTGCGAATCGCACTCAGATCCAGGGCCCGCTCCACCGCGCTGCCAGGCTCAAGTTCCACGAGCCCGGTATCGGCCAGCAGTTCCGCCGCGCGTCCGGCCTTGGGCGCGGGAACCAGCACCTCGAACCAGCGCGCGCTGCGGGTACGCAGGGCCATCACACGTCCCCACTCCGACCCGGCAGCAGACGGCGTTGCACCAGCAGCCCGCGCAAGTGTGCGTGGTCCAGCCAGGCGAGGCCGATGAAGGCAATCACCGCTGCCGGCCCGGGTGCCTGACGACGGAAGACATGTCCCCACCGCGCGGCCAGCACAAGCTCTGGCTCGTCACCGGCGACTGCGCCGGCGCCGGCGCCGAGCCGGCGATATTGGGCAAGCGCGTGCTGTTCGAGCAAGGTGAGTTGAGCGTGCCAGCGATTTGGCATCGCCGGCCATTGCGCATGCCAGCGACGACGCCAGGCCTCGACCACGGCTGCGCCGCGCAGGTCACGGGCCAGCCAGGACGGCGGCTTTTCGCTTCCCGCCGCATCGGTGAGCCATGCCGGCGCGGTCGCATCGGCTGCCAGCGCCTGCAGTGCGGGCAGTTCGGGGAGGCGGGCCAGCCAGGTCACCGCAGGGCGCCACTCGCGGGGCAGCCAGCGGGCAATCTCGGTGATCAGTTGGCGGAAATGTTCCCGGACCAGCGACTCCACAGTGTGGGCATCGTCACGCCCCGACAGCCGCCCCGCCAACCGGCCGAATGCGGTATCCCGCAATGACTGGATGAGCGCGGCAAGGGAATCCGTCGCGGCCAGGCGCTCCCAGGCAGAGCCGGGCCTCTGGCTGTAGCGTGCCTGCAGGCGGGCCTGGGCGTAGGCGAAACCGGCCAGCGGCGTGTTCACGGCCGGCCGTCCCGGGTACCACCGGTCAGGACAAGCGCCAGATCCGCGGCGGCCGTCGAGGCCGCTTCCTCATCGAAAGGCACATCCTGAAGGGATCGAAGACGCTGCTCGCCTGTGCGCAGAATAGCTTCCACCTGCCGGGCCGTCTGTCGCCGAGCTCCTTCCTCGACGCGCGCGGCGCGCGCCTCGCCCCGGGCGAGCATCCCGTGGACTTCGCTACGGGCCCTGGCAACCAGATCGCGCGCCTCTTCCATGGCAGCCGCAACATCAGCCTCGGCGGCAGCCTCCGCCTCGAGGATGCGGACGATGGCTTCGCTGGCTTCGAATCCTCCGGTGTCCGCGCCACGCATGCTGACCCTCCCTGGGTATGGGCCTCTGCCGAGCGTAACGGACACCGCAAGGGGCCCGTTGACTTGCATCAAGCGCGCGTGTGTTCTCATCCGGTCACCGGGGAACGGGACGCATGCAATACGATCCGATACCATGCAACGATCAGCTCCCAGCACAAGAAGAGCCCGTATGCGACTGTCTCCGGCCCTGCCCCGAACCGTTATCGTTCTCGGCTTCGCCTCGCTGCTCAACGACGCCGCAAGCGAAATGATCGCGCCGTTGCTGCCGATCTTCCTCACGGTCACGCTCGGAGCCGGACCGGCCGCGGTGGGCCTCATGGAAGGTCTGGCGGACGCCGCGGCGGCACTGCTCAAGCTGTATTCGGGACGTCTTGCCGACCGGGGCGTGTCACGGAAGGGCCTGATACTGAGCGGCTACGGATCGGCCAACCTGGCCCGTCCCCTGATAGGTCTCGCCGGCAACTGGCCGCTCGTCCTGGGCCTGCGTTTCCTCGACCGCGTGGGCAAGGGCCTTCGCACTTCGCCACGGGACGCGGTCATCGCCGATGCGGTGGAAACGGGTCATCGTGGCCGGGCATTCGGTTTTCACCGCGGCATGGACCATGCCGGGGCGATGATCGGCCCCCTGGCCGCCTTCGCCCTGCTACAGACACAGGTTCCCATGACTCATGTGTTCTACCTGTCCGCCGTGCCGGGGGTTGCCGTTCTGCTGCTGCTGGCCTTCGGCCTGCGCGGTGAACAGCCGCAAACCGTCCCGGCTGCCGCGGAACAGCATGTGACCTGGCGCCACCTGGACACGCGCCTGCAGGCACTGCTGGTCGGCTCCGCCGCCCTGGCGCTGGCTTCGGTCCCGGAAGTCTTCCTGGTGCTCTGGGCACAACACCGCGGTCTCGCGATCGCCTGGGTACCCTTGATCTGGGCGGCCGCTCATGCCGTGAAAAGCGTGGTGGCGATCCCCGCCGGCGCAGTGGCGGACGGAATCGGTCGCCTGCCCGTTGTCGTCGCCGGTTGGAGTCTGCGAGTCGTACTGTTGCTCATCCTGCCACTCGCCAACGGCACCACGCTGGCAATCTGGGGCCTGTTTCTGATCTATGCGGGAGCGCTGGCGCTGACTGAGGCGGCCGAGCGGGCGCTGATCGGCGACGTTGCCGATCCGTCGCACAAGGCGACCGCTTTCGGGATCTATCACATGCTCACCGCCGCCTTCGTTCTTCCCGGTGCGTTACTCTTCGGCAGCCTCTGGCAGTGGACCGGGGAACGGGCGGCCTTCTGGACCGCCGCGCTGCTGACCGCTGTCTCGGCGACGGTCCTGCTGACACTGTATCGCCGGGCGCGGCGCTGAGCCGCGCATCGACAACCTGCTAGACTGGATGCATGATCCAGCCCCGGGGGATACGAGGGAAGACTATGAAATATCTGAAGATTTCTGTCGCCGTAGTGATCATTTTCGTGGTCCTCGCCACCGGCACCATTCTTTCCGGCATCTATAACGTGGCCGCCACCGAGCCACACTCCCTGGTGACCGGCTGGCTGCTCGAAGCCATACGAGAGAACTCCGTGCGCCATCACGCGGACGGCATCCGGGTGCCCGATCTGAAGAACGCCGACATGGTCCGTGAAGGCGCCGAGCACTACCGGGAAATGTGTGTGGGCTGTCATCTCGCGCCCGGACTCAAGAACACCGAAATCCGCCAGGGCCTGAATCCCGAACCGCCCGATCTGACCCGGGGCACCGGTGAACTCACGCCAGCCGAGACCTATTGGGTCGTCAAACACGGGATCCGCATGACCGGCATGCCGGCCTGGGGAGTGACCCATTCAGATGACAAGATCTGGGCGATCGTGGCGTTTCTCCAGCGGCTTCCGGATCTGTCGGCCGTCGAGTTCAAACAACTCTCGGGCGAAGAAAGACCCGCCAGCGAAGAAACCGCGCCGGGCGAGATGCATGAACACCCTGATGAGCACGGCCATGCTACGGAGCACGACGAGCAAGAAGAGAATCCCCCGGGGTCGTATCGGTAAAGGCGTTTTATTGACGAATCACTTTTAACAAGTCTTTTAAGTTATTGTTTCATTTGTTTTTACAGGCCCATTTACCGACATATTGAGGACGAGGAGACCGCTTGCCGCCATACCCTACCGGGGGTATCCTTACCCCCATGAAACATGCCACTCACCATGATCAGACCGCGCGTCTCAAGCGCATTCAGGGTCAGGTTTCAGGCCTGATCCGCATGGTCGAGGAAGAACGCTACTGCGTGGATATCCTCACCCAGATTCGGGCGGTTCGCGCGGCGCTGCGCAAAGTCGAAGAGCAGATCCTGCGCGAACACGTGGAACACTGCGTGGGCGACGCGCTGCGTGCCAATGAAGGCGACGAGGCGCGCCGCAAGGTGGACGAACTCTTCGACGTCCTCAACCGCTTTACCCCCCAGTAGACACCTCGGCAGGGGCGGCCCGG
>JASFQN010000004.1:0-34748 GCA_050115425.1 Gammaproteobacteria bacterium
CGCGCGCAGCCTCCACGCGCGCGGCTGGCGGGTCTTCGCCAGTGTCCGGCGCACCTCCGATCTCGGCTCGGTTGAAGCAGACGGATTGACCGGAATCCTGCTCGACCTCGATGATCCCGTATCGGTGGATGTGGCTGCCAACCAGGTGCTGGAAGCCACCGACGGTCATCTGGATGCCCTGGTCAACAATGCCGGCTTCGCCCTGCCGGGCGCGGTCGAGGATCTCGGCCGGGAGATGCTGCGCGCGCAGTTCGAAACCAACCTGTTCGGGACTTTCGACCTGACCGCCCGACTGATTCCCGCCATGCGGACCCGGGGCGGCGGTCGCATCGTCATGATCAGCTCAATACTCGGATTGGTGGCCATGCCCTGGCGGGGCGCCTACAACGCCAGCAAATTCGCCCTGGAAGGTCTCACTGACACATTGCGGATGGAATTGCACGGCAGCGGCATATATGTCAGCACCGTTGAACCCGGTCCGATAAGCAGCCGCTTCCGGGACAACGCCATCGCACGTTTCGACCGCCATGTAGGAGAAACGGGAAGTGTTCACCGCGACAGCTATCGGCGGCTGCGGGCCGATACGGGCGAACGCAAGGACAGTCAGCCGTTTACCCTGCCCCCCGAAGCAGTCGCCAGGCGCATCGTCCACGCGCTCGAAGCGCACCGGCCGAAAAGCCATTACCTGGTCACCACACCAGCGTGGCTACTCGCCGGCCTTCGCCGCCTGCTGCCTCGGGCCTGGCTGGATGGCCTGCTGCGCAGAATATGACCAGACGCTCGACAGGAGAACGGCGCACTTCGAATACCGCGGGAAATCCCGCACGGTGAACCACGGGAATACGCGCTTTCAACCGGATGCTTTGCTTTCCCGGCACCAGATGTCCCCATACTCGACGACCAGTCCGTCATCATCCACGATCACCTCCGTCTGGAAGCCGCTGGCCAGACTCTGATACTGGTATCGATCATGGGCCAGACGAGTGTAGCGCTGCCTGGCCGGCACCACGTCCAAGGTCGGGAACCGGATCCAGGCCACCACAATCTCGCAAGCCTCACCCACTTCAAGCCGCAACCGTCGGACCGGAAGCGTATTGGTCAAGGGGGTGACACCAATATCCACGTCGATGCAGCCTGACAGTTGCGCCTGCTCGACCTGCTCCCGGAACCAGGTACCCGTTCCGTCGGATTCCAGTACGCACTCGGTCATCTCCCGATAATCATTGCTTCGAATGCTGACCGAGCGGGTTCGCCAGCCCGAATCACAGAGGACTTCGTAATCAACCACGCCGGCTCGCGGGCCAAGCCAGCCAACCACCGTTCCGGCGAGGCGCGTGCCCTCTTCGGTGCGAGCGAGTGCGAATACTTCGCTGCCGCCGTCACGCCGGTTGCGCCACAGCCCGGTAATGGTCAAGTCATCCGTCATTGTTCATCCACCTTGCGCGAATTCGACGCGCACAACCCGCGCATGGCGGACCGACTCCTTTGCCTGCGACGACATGCCATCGCTACCTTGCGCAAAGCAATCACCTCGATCAGTTCAGTACCTCCGCCGCCCGGAACCGGTCCCGGATCGATCCGGAAGCGACATGCGCATGCCCGTGACACAAGCCGGTCGCGGTAACGCACCTCTGTCGCCAGGTCGGCCGCCAGAGAACCCCGGCCGGTGGGCCATGGTCCCCGCGCATCGCCTTTGATCGTGCATTCCGCCGGAGACTGTAGAGAATCACAGTGTCCGTGTCCAAACTTCGGCAAAACCGGCTAGAATGCCCCGCTCACGCAACTGACCTGCCGGAGCCGGACAATGAATCGTTACACCCTCGTCCTCGCCTGGACCCTCGCCAGCCTGCTCGCCGCAACCCCGGCCATGGCGGATCAGGCGCCCGCCGGAGAAGCGACAACGCTGAGCCTGCAGCAACGCGTATATACCGCCTCAAGAATCTATGCAGCGGTCAAGATGTATTTTGCGCATTGGGAGACACTCGACCCCACCGCGTTTGATGCCGCCTACCGGAACTACCTTGAGGGGCTGGCAGGCAGTGACGAAAGAGCGGATTTCGATCGGGCGACCTACCGTTTCGTGGCCAGCCTGCACAATGCCCACTCCTGGTTCAACGACCCCTGGTTCCGGCAACACCAGGGCGGACCCTTGGGCTTTCGTGCGCGCTGGATCAACAAGCAATGGGCAGTGACCGAGAGTCGGCTGGAAAATCTCCACCCAGGCGAGGTGGTAAAGAGTATCGACGGAAAACCGGTGGAATCATTGTTTGCCGACCGGCGGGTCTATCTCAACGCCTCGAGTGAACGCCAGGCGAGACACAAGTTTTTCGCATGGCGCTGGCTGTTCCCGTCAAAGTTCACGCTGACGCTGGCGGATGGCCGCGAACTCGATGTGGACCGGGACGCCAATCGCAAGCTTCCCGCGTCGGCCGCCAAGGCGACCTCCGGACGCTGGCTTGAGCAAGGCAAGACAGCCTATATTGCCATCCCGTCCTTTGCGGATCCGAAATTCGAAACCAAGGCGCTCGAGCAAGTCAAACGTTTCAGTCAAGCGCAATCCCTGATCATTGACGTCCGGGGCAACGGCGGCGGCTCCACGCCCGAGAAACTGCTCAAGGCGCTGATGACCCGAAGCTACCGCTCCTGGCTCGAATCCACGCCCATGCATATCGGTATCATCGAGGCGAGCGCGGCGCTTCCTGACGCCATCCGGCAACTGAACGTCGGCCTGAAGCTGTCTGCCGAGGAAAAGGCCTACTTCAGCGCATTTCAGACCTTCCGGAACATGCAGGCCACCTTCGGCCCCGGGATCGAGCAACCCGATAATCCGATGTTCACCGGCCGCGTGTTCATCCTGACCGACGGAGGCTGTGCATCTGCCTGTGAGGATTTCGTATTGCCGTTCAAGGACAATGGCCGGGCCACGATCGTGGGCCAGAATACCTACGGGAGTACCGGCCAGCCCTTCATTCTTCCGCTGGGAGACGGCATGACAGTGTCCATTGGCGCCAAGCGCGAATATTTTCCGGACGGCCGCCCGTTTGAAGGTATCGGCATTGCGCCCGACATTCAGGTCGAGACGTCGCTGCAGGATCTGCGCGCCGGCAAGGACCCGGAATTGCAGGCCGCGATACAGGCAATCCACAAAACCCCGAGCCGTTGAGACGCCCGCCGTTTCCGGATCTAGCGTGCGTGGTGCGCCTTCTCGTCGTTCGGCTCCGTGGAATCGTGGCGCGCCTTTTGCAAGGCTTCGCGAAAATCCATGGGCGCATCGTCCAGCAGAGTGAAATAGCCGTCCTGGGTATTCAGCATCAATTCCACGGTCAGACGAAAGCGACTGTTCTGGGCATTGAGGTTGGTGAAATCGGCATTGAATCGCACACTGCCATGAATCTCACCCTGGCCGGCCGCCAGTTGCTGAATCTTGCGGAATCGTGTCAGTGAATCCTTGTCGAGACGCAGCGTGTGACACCGGAGTGTGCGAGCCTCGCTGAACCAGCCGCCTTTGCGGGTCACTGTCGACTCGGACTTCTCCACCAGCGAAAGCACACCCGTTGCATTGCCCTTCGGCGTGTCGAGATCGAATAGCAGGTGGGTGTTGGCCAGGTCCAGCCCGATATCGGGCGGCAGGTAGGCGCGAACGCGCAACACCGTGGGATCGAGCCGTGCGAAGTCCTGATCACCGAAGGATCGCATCCGCCACATGGTGGACATCGGAATGGACGCACAGCCGGCGAAGAACAATACGAGAACGCAAAGTCCCAGACGCTTCATTTTTCCTCCCTGATGGATACAACCGCTTCCCGGGCGGCTCCCTTTTTGGCATTCGGCGCCCAATAATATAGCTTGGAATTCTCGCCGACGCGAGTTGGCGCATCAATCGGGTGGGCGCACCCGCCCGCGGGCTGCACGGCCCGCTGGAATCCGGTAGCCTTTGCGCCTTCATGTCCGGCTCCGGAGACAGCGCATGCTCAAGACCATAGAGACCGCCCTGAATGCCTTTACCAACTTTGTCTGGGGCATGCCCCTGCTGGTGCTGCTCGTGGGTGGCGGTCTGTTCTTTGTTTTCTATTCGCGCTTTCTGCCCTACCGACATCTGCGCCATTCCTTCAAGGTATTGCGCGGCGATTTCGACGATCCGAACGAACCGGGCGACATTCCGCACTATCAGGCACTGTCGGGCGCGCTTTCCGGGACACTGGGTCTGGGCAATATCGCCGGCGTCGCCGTCGCCATCCATGCAGGCGGACCGGGGGCCATTTTCTGGATGTGGGTGACGGCGCTGGTGGGCGTGGCCACCAAATACTTCACCTGCACGCTTTCAATCATGTACCGCGGTACCGACAGCGAAGGTCACCTGCAAGGCGGCACGATGTACTTCATTCGGGAGGGACTGGGCCGCCGCTGGTACGTTCTCGCCGCGTTCTTCAGTCTGGCCGGGATGTTCGGCACGCTGCCCGCCTTCCAGATCAACCAGCTCACCCAGATCGTGCGCGACGTCGTAGCCGTACCCTACGGGCTGGCAACAGCGGAACATCACTTCACTTTCGATTTCCTTTTTGGCCTGCTCATGGCCGGTTTCATTGGCTATGTCATATTCGGCGGGGTCAAACGCGTCGGTGCCATGGCCGGACGGCTCGTACCCGGCATGGTCATCCTCTACCTGCTGGCCACGCTGTTTATCATCGCCGTGAACATTGAACACCTGCCTGGTGCCATCGCCCTGATCTTTACGGATGCTTTCACCGGAAAGGCCGTCGCCGGCGGTCTGGTCGGCACGGTGATCATGGGCGTGCGTCAGGGCGCATTCTCGAACGAGGCGGGCATCGGCACCGCGCCCCTGGCTCACGGCGCGGCACAGACACACGAACCGGTGCGCGAAGGCATGGTGGCCATGCTGGGCCCGCTGATCGATACCATCATCGTATGCACCTGCACGGCACTGGTGATCCTGCTCACAGGGGTCTGGCAAACCGCCGACAACGGCGTGGTACTGACCGACAGCGCCTTCCAGCAGGCCATGGGGCCTTTCGGCGCCTGGCTGCTGACCGTGATCGTGGTGTTCTTCAGTGTCACCACCATGTTTACCTTCTGGTATTACGGCGCGAAATGCCTGGGCTTTCTGATTGGCGCCCACAACCAGCACTGGTACCGCTACCTGTATCTGGCACTGGTCGTCGGGGGGAGTGTGGTTTCAATCAAGGCCGTGGTCGGCCTGCTGACGGGCTTTTACGGATTGATGGCCATCCCCACCATGATCGCGACGCTGATGCTGGCTCCGAAGGTGATGGAAGCGACCCGGGATTATTTCCGGCGTTTTGATCTGCACCACTGAGGCCGGCTTCAGCCGGCCTGGCGAACGGCGACCTCCTCACCCGGAAGCCCGGCGGGATGCAGCGACCGGTACCACACATAGGCCGTGCCGACGGTCAGGCAAAGTCCCGCCGGCACCAGCAGGGTCATGAAACGCAGCGAAGCGAACGCGAGTGCGCCGACCAGCCCGCCCGTGAGAAAGCCGGCGAACACCGTTGTCAGCAGCGTCAGTTGCCAGCGGTCCTGCCGGTGGCCGCGCAGAAATCCGCCGATCCACGCACCGATGTCCGAGACCACGCCGGTGAGATGGGTGGTCCGGATGACTGACCCGCTGTAGGTCGCAACCATCGCATTCTGCAGACCGCAGGCCGCCGCCGCGCAATATTCGCCGGCGGTGAAGCCCTGGCTGAACAACAGGTACGCCAGCGACAGCAGCAGACTCTCGACCATCAGCGCGACCCCATAGGGGCGCCCCAGCCGCAGTCTTTCGTTGCCGACGATGAGGCCGGAAATCACGGCGCCGCCAAGAAACGCGGCAATGATGCCGGTCAGGCCCAGTGCCTCGCCGAGGTCGCGATGTTGCAGGGAGATTGCCAGGCGGGTGGTGTTGCCGGTCACGTGCGACACGGCATCGTGGGTGAACGCCAGGTAGGCCACGGCGTTCACCATGCCGGCGGAAAGCGGCAGGATGAATACGCCGAGCCATACCCAGCGGGGCAGTTGTCGAATCATGGTCCTTCAGGGGGACGCCGGCCCCTTTGTTGCACACCGAATGCCCGCCTCCGGCGAAGCGGACCGGCTGAACGCCACTTCCGAGCGACCTCAGAGGATCTTGACGATGTCGCTCTCGATGTTCTCGGGCGTGTCCTTGGGTGCGTAGCGCCTGGCCACGTTGCCATCCCGGTCCACCAGGAACTTGGTGAAGTTCCACTTGATGGCTTCACTGCCGAGCAACCCCTTCTTCTCGCTTTTGAGAAACCGATAGAGCGGATGGGCGTTGGCACCGTTGACCTCGATCTTGGCGAACAACGGGAAACTCACCTGGTAACGGGTCGAACAGAAGTTCTTGATTTCCTGGGCATTGCCGGGCTCCTGATGACCGAACTGGTCGCACGGAAAGCCGAGTACAACCAGGCCCTCGTCCTTGTGCGCGCGATAGAGCTTTTCCAGGCCTTCGTACTGGGGCGTGAAACCGCACTTGCTGGCAACATTGACAATCAACATCACCTTGCCGCGGCACCCCGCCAGGGTGGTCGGCTCACCGTCGATGGTTTCGACGGGAATTTCGTATACTTTCATGCTCGTCTGCCCCAAAGAACTGCAGCCATCATGGTAGCACCGTTCATTCCGTCGCACCGATGCCGGGGAGTGGCGCCCGATCGGGGCTCACAAAGCCCTCACGGGCGGCCTGTGTAGCCAGGCTTTCCGCGCTGTAATGCCTGGCGATCAGCCCCGGAAGGTTGTTGACGAGATCATCCTGATCGACGAGAAAGTCCTCGAAATTTTCTACGCGGCAGGCCTGCTTTCGCGCCGCCACGATACGGACGGCGGCCTCGGTCAGGGTGTGATGGAATTTGCCTGTGGCCCCCTTGGCAAGCGCGTAGCTGCGAATGGTGCCAGCCACGCGGTCAACCGCTTCCTCCAGTCCATGACGCTCCAGAAACAGCCAGGTCAATCGCAGGTGGCCGCGATGGTCGAATTCCGATGCCGGCAGGCTGCCCTGCTCGACAGCTGCCAGAAATTCATCGTCGGTGCGCATATCGCCCATCCCCAAGACTACTCGGCAACATTGTCGCCCGGAGCAGCATGACGCAGTCGGCCAACAAATGCGGCAACACCCGGACTGTTCTCTGCGGGAGCCCATGGGGCAAACTCGGCAATACGTTGCGGATCATAGGGTCCCTCCTTGGTCTCGAAAAAGACCATGCCGCCGGCACACGGAACCAACGTGTGCCATGTGTTTTCGGGTATCTCCATGGCTGTCACCGCCTGTCCGGGCCCCAGCCTGTGACGCTCGGTCACTGTACCGACGTCATCGAACAGCAGGAGGTCGAAGGCACCACGCACGCCGATGATGAATTCCCAGCGTGTGGGATGGCGATGCGGGCGGAAGTAGCTTTCCGAATCGGCCGCGATGAAGAGACGCTGGACCGGATCGTCAGGCTGTTCGTGGAGATTGAAATTGGTGCGGTGTCGCTCGCTGGCCGAGCCGCACGCCTGCAGGCCATCCAGATCGTCGGCGCGGACAAGTTTGGTGGAAGAAGACATGACGCAATATTCCGTGCGGTCGGGGCGACTGTATATGAGTTGCAGATTCTAGCAGAGACGATGCCAACGGTGCCCGGATCAGGCCGTCGATTCCCGCGTTCGTCGCTTCATGAGCACCGGCACCACTACGAGGCCGAAGCCATCCAGCAGGATATGCGCAATGATGGTGACATTCAGGTTGCCCAGCACGATGAATGCCACCGAAAAGAGCAGACCATAGAATCCGACCGTGACCAGATGGGCCGCACCCCAGTGTCGCAGATGCACAAGAGTGAAGAATGCCAGCGGGACGGCGACGCTGACCCACAAGGCAAGTCCCGCCTCCGAAAGTCGGAGAATCGGGAACCCGCGGAAGGCGATTTCTTCGAAGACGCCGGCGGTGATCACAAGCAATACACGCAACCAGCCCGGCAATGCCAGAATGCGCGCCAATCCCTCGTCGAAGCGGCCGCTGCCCAGCTTTCTGGTGAGTCCGTGAACCACGGGAAAAAGCACGATGGCCACCAGGCCGAGTGCCACGCCCTCGCCCAATCCGCCAAGAGAAGGCCACTGCAAACCGATGGAGCCGGGTTCGCGGTGTTCGACACCCAGCACGTAAACCAGCACCAGCACCACGACAACCCACCGCTCCGCCGTATTCACCAGCACACAAGCCTCGCGGGAAACCCGCCTGTCGAGGAAGCGTTCCGATGGAATCAGGGCCAGAGAGATCAGGCCGAAGAGGCCCAGGACAACCGCCGTTGCGTGCCACATTAGTCCAGTTCTCCTCGTGCGAAGGTCACCGGGCCGCCAGGATTGGAGGACAAGATCCTGCGGTGGCGATCAGCCCACTCGGCCCAGAACGGAATCAGCCAGCCCGCCAGCCCGACCCAGGCCACCGCTTCCGGATCGGGCGGCGGTGAACCAAAGACATTGGCAGCATAGATGAGCGCCAGAAGGCCGGTCAGACTCCAGAATGCATAGCGGCCGATGCCGTCGCGCGGACGGCTGGCCGCCGCATAAAGCCAGACCCCGGCCAGAAACATGCTGCCTTCCAGGGCCACGGTTCCAGGGATGGAGTTCCAGAGCCCCAGACCGATCAACGCGACAGAGCCCGGCCAGAGCGGGAGATCGGGGCGATGCACAATGGCATCCAGAAACCAGTGACTCAGAGTCACCCCGGCCACCATGAGGGCCCCACTCCGGTGGCGGGTCGCCGCCCAATAGACACCGCCGAAGAACACGGCCCATCCGGTCGCGCCGACCAGGCTGTGGGTGATCGGGTAATGCACGAAGGCCAGCGGCGTGAGCACCGTGTTGCCGGGTTCGACGCGCACCTGCTCCCACCCCAGCAGAAGGAACACTGGCCAGAGCAGGTCGACGAGCGAGGAAGCGGCGACGAGGATACCCAGCGAGACTCTGGGCATGACCCGCTTGGCGCCCAAGGCGACAGCATAGTGGCCTATGAACATGATCCCCCTGACTCATGAAGCTGCAGGGGTTCCACTATGGGCAAATCGCTGATGAGCTGCAACAACGCCGACAAGGAAAGGGCCCGGCTCCCGAAGGGGCCGGGCCTTGCTCAGTCGCCCCTGTTCAGCTCGCTGCGCGGTGCTCTTTCCTTTCGGTGGTGCCGGATTCACGCTCAAAGACGAGCTGGTCATCGCGCGCGTCGACCCGCACCGTATCGCCCGGCATGAACGTGCCCTGAAGGATTTCCTGCGCCAGCGGATTCTCAAGCTGATGCTGAATCGCCCGCTTGAGCGGCCGGGCACCGTAAACCGGGTCGAACCCGGCCTCGCCGAGGTGATCGAGCGCGGCCTCGGTGAGTTCGATACGCATATCGCGATCGGCCAGCCGACGGCGCAGATAATCGATCTGAATGTTGGCAATTGCCCTGATCTGGGCCGCGTCAAGCGAGTGAAAGACCACGACCTCATCAATGCGGTTGATGAACTCCGGGCGGAAATGCTGCCCGACGACTTCCATCACGGCCGCTTTCATCTGCTGGTAGTTCTCCTCGCCCCCCAGTTCCTGGATCAACTGAGAGCCCAGGTTGGAAGTCATCACGATCACCGTGTTGCGGAAGTCGACGGTGCGCCCCTGCCCGTCGGTCAGCCGGCCGTCATCGAGCACCTGCAAGAGAACGTTGAAGACATCCGGATGCGCTTTCTCGACCTCGTCGAGCAGAATCACCGAATAAGGACGCCGACGGATAGCCTCGGTCAGATAGCCACCCTCCTCGTAACCGACATAGCCGGGCGGCGCACCGATCAACCGGGCCACGGAGTGCTTTTCCATGAACTCGGACATGTCGATACGCACCATGGCTTCCTCGGTATCGAAAAGGAACCAGGCAAGCGCCTTGGTGAGCTCGGTCTTGCCCACGCCCGTGGGGCCCAGGAACAGGAAGCTGCCATTGGGCCGATTGGGATCGGCCAGTCCCGCGCGCGACCGGCGGATGGCATTGGACACGGCCACTACGGCCTCGTCCTGGCCGACGACGCGCGTGCGCAGCGCCTCTTCCATGCGCAACAGCTTGTCCCGTTCTCCCTCAAGCATCTTGGACACCGGAATCCCGGTCCAGCGCGAGACGACTTCAGCAATTTCTTCATCAGTCACGCGATTGCGCACGAGGCGCGTTTCGGTTTCCTCGGTCTCCCCCGCCCTGGCTATCTGTTGCTCGAGCTCCGGAATGCGCCCGTATTGGAGTTCCGACATCCGCGCCAGATCACCGGCGCGGCGCGCTGTCTCCAGTTCCAGTCTTGCCCGCTCCAGTTCTTCCTTGATGTGGGTCGTGCCCTGCATGGCCGCCTTTTCGGACTTCCAGACCTCTTCCAGGTCGGAGTATTCCCGTTCCAGCCGGCCGATTTCCTCTTCCAGCGTGGCCAGGCGCTTCCGCGAAGCTTCGTCCTTTTCCTTGCGCAGCGCCTCGCGCTCGATCTTGAGCTGGATCAAACGACGATCGAGGCGGTCGAGCGCCTCCGGCTTGGAATCGATCTCCATGCGGATCCGGCTGGCGGCTTCGTCGACGAGATCGATTGCCTTGTCCGGCAACTGCCGGTCGGTGATGTAGCGGTGCGAAAGTGTCGCGGCGGCAACGATCGCCGGATCGGTGATCTCCACCCCGTGGTGCACTTCATAACGCTCCTTGAGACCGCGCAAAATGGCGATGGTGTCCTCCACGCTTGGTTCATCCACCAACACCTTCTGGAACCTGCGTTCAAGTGCGGCGTCCTTCTCGATGTGCTTGCGGTACTCATCCAGCGTGGTGGCGCCCACGCAGTGCAGCTCACCGCGCGCCAGGGCGGGTTTGAGCATGTTGCCCGCATCCATGGCACCTTCCGCCTTGCCAGCACCGACCATGGTGTGAATCTCGTCGATGAACAGGATGATCCGGCCTTCCTGTTTCGCGAGATCCTTGAGCACCGCCTTCAGGCGTTCTTCGAACTCTCCGCGGAACTTGGCACCCGCGATGAGCGAACCCATGTCCAGCGCCAGGATGCGCTTGTCCTTCAGCCCCTCCGGCACCTCGCCATTGATGATGCGCTGGGCCAGCCCTTCCACGATGGCGGTCTTGCCCACGCCGGGCTCGCCGATCAGCACGGGATTGTTCTTGGTCCGGCGCTGCAGAACCTGGATGGTGCGACGGATTTCCTCGTCGCGCCCGATCACCGGATCAAGCTTGCCCTGCTCCGCCCGTTCGGTGAGATCGACGGTGTATTTCTCCAGCGCCTGGCGCTGCTCCTCGGCGTTGGGATCGTCCACCGACGCACCGCCACGGACTTCCTCGATGGCCTTTTCCAGCGCACCCTTCACCGCACCCGCATCACGCAGCGCATCCCCCACGCCGCCCTTCTCCTGGATGGCGGCAAGCACGAACAATTCACTGGAGATGTACTGATCGTTGCGCTTCTGCGCCAGCTTGTCGGTAACATTCAGCAGGCGTCCCAGTTCATTGGAAACATGCACCTCGCCCGCGGCACCGCCTTCCACCCGCGGCATGCGGTCAAGCATTTCGTCGAGCTGCGAACGCAGCCGGTCGACATTGGTGCCCGCCTTGGTCAGCAGCGACCGCACGGTGCTGCCTTCCTGGTCTAGCAGTGCAGCCATCAGGTGGGGCGGCTCGATGAACTGGTGGTCCCGGCCCACGGCAAGCGACTGGGCATCCGCCAGGGCCATCTGGAACTTGCTGGTGAGTCTGTCCATGCGCATGGGCACATTCCTCAATCAGATTGCAACTCGGCGACCCCGGGCCTTTCTGTGTCCCGTCGGGGTTCGCGACTTTCTTTCTTAATTGGGGAAGTATCCCGGAATTTCAAGCAGATGCGATGAGGTGAATCAAGCGCCCGCCGGGTTTCAGGCGCCAGGCTCCATGCCCTTGACTGCAAAGACAAGCACAATGCCCAGCGCGATCAGAACCGCCTGGGTCAGGGAGGCCCGCGTGCCATTGTGCTCGTGAAGATCGGGGATCAGATCGGCAGCCGCCACATAGGTCAGGTTGGCGATCGCCAGGGCGAGAATATAGGGCAGGACCGCATGGGCCCGGTCGAGCCCGAGAAACGCGACCAGCCCGCCGACCACGCAGGTAAAGCCGACCGCGACATTCAGCAGGAAGGCCGCCATGCGCCGCATTCCGCTGTTCACGAGGATTGCCACGTCGCCCATTTCCTGGGGAATCTCGTGAGCGAGAACTGCCACCGTGAGCACAAGCCCGAGGTGCGGGTCGGTCAAAAAGCCGGCGCCGATGATCACGCCATGCACGAGATTGTGGATCCCGTCGCCGATCATCACCATGCGCGCCGCCACACCGCGCGTGGGCGCGGCCGGCAGATGCTCCGGATGCCCGTGTCCGTGATGCCAGAGGACCAGTTTCTCGAGCAGGAAGAACAACAGGATGCCCAGCACGATCCAGAGACCGAGTCTGGAGGCCCCGTCCACCCCGGTCTCGACGAGGGCATGGGGCATCAGCGCTCCGAAGGCGGTGGCCAGCTGGACACCGATGGCAAAACTCACCAGATGCGGCAGCAGTCCATCGCGCCATCTGGCCGGAAGAACCAGAAAGAACGATGCCACCAGGGCGCTGAGCACCCCGGCCACCAGCGTGGCAAGCAGAATCTGAATCAGAATCGGCATGGCCGGTTCCATGACCCCATACGCGAGACATAAAGTCGCTATTGTTTCACAAGTCGCCCGACAATGTTGCCACCGGCTTGCGCCACCCGTGGCTGGATGGCTGATGACGACCTCTGATAAAGTCGGGCGCTGCTGCCGTCGGTGCCCACGGACGATGCCCCGCCAGGGCCGCACTCAAACCCCTGTAGCTATCCGATAGAGAGAATGCTCTTCATGCGGTTTTGTATTGTCGTTGTAACTCTCGCACTGTTCTCCGCTCCCGCCCTGTCCGCCCCTGCCGGAACGGGCCAGCTCTCGTGGCGCTTTGTCGGCCCCTACCGGGGTGGACGGGTGCTGGCCGTGTCCGGCGTGCCTTCGCGTCCCAATGTCTATTATTTCGGCAGCGTCGGCGGCGGCGTATTCAAGAGCACCGATGGCGGGCTGACCTGGGACGCCAGTTTTCAGCACAAGCCCGTGGCCTCCATCGGGGCGCTTGCCGTGGCGCCATCGGCGCCCGATATCGTCTATGCAGGCACTGGCGAGAGCGCCATCCGCTCGGACATGAGCTATGGGGACGGAATCTGGCGCTCCGATGACGCCGGCCAGACCTGGCACCACATCGGCCTGGATGACACTCGCCATATCAGCCGGATTCTGATCGATCCCGACGATCCCGACACCGTGATCGTTGCCGCGCTCGGCCACGGTTATGGCGACAACGCCGAACGCGGCATCTACCGGACCCGCGACGGCGGCAGGCACTGGGCCAGGACCCTGTTCGTGGACGACCACACCGGGGCCATCGACCTGGTCCGTGACCCAGATCATCCCGCAAGGCTGTATGCCACCACCTGGGCGGCCCACCGTCCCGCGTGGACACAGTACGCGCCCATCGAGGAGCAGGGTACCGCCCTGTATCGCTCGGACGACGACGGACACAGCTGGCAGCGCGTCAGGACACAGGGCCTGCCGCTCAAGGCTGCGGACCGCGTGGGCGTGGCCGTCGCGGCGCACACCGATGGCACGCGACTCTATGCCATCGTGAGCGCTGCGGAAGACCTCGGCGGCCTGTACCGCTCGGACGATGCCGGCCGGCACTGGCAGCGGCTCGCGCACGAGGACCGGCTCTGGCACCGGGGCTGGTATTTCGGTCATGTCTATGTGTCGCCGGATGACCCGGATACCGTCTATCTGCCCAACACGGCACTCTACCGTTCCACCGATGGCGGCAAGAGCTTCGAGGCCATCAAGGGGTCGCCGGACGGTGACGACTACCACGTACTCTGGTTCGATCCGGCCAATCCGGACCGCATCATGCTCGGTGCGGACCAGGGTGTGGGCGTCAGCGTCGACCGGGGGGCGCACTGGACCACCTGGTACAACCAGCCGACCGCCCAGATCTACCGCATGGCGACCGACAATGCCTTTCCCTACAACCTGTATGGCACCCAGCAGGATTCGGGCAGCCTCCAGATTCCGATCCGTTCCCACGAAGGTCTGATCACCAACCGGTCCTGGGAAACCAGCGGCGGCGGGGAGTCGGGCTATGTCATTCCGGATCCCGACAACCCCGATATCATTTACGGGTCCGGCTACGGTGGCTCAGTCTCCAGACTCGACAAGCGCAGCCACCAGGTCACCAACATTTCCCCATGGCCGGTGCAGAGCTTTGGCCAGGAGCCGGACGAGGAAGGCCACTACTTCCCCTGGACCACGGCCCTTGCGGTCTCGCCCTTTTCCGGTTCGACCCTTTATACGGGCGGACGGGTGATGTTCAGGAGCAGCGACCGGGGGGATCACTGGCAGCGGATCAGTCCCGACCTGACCGGTTACGATCCAACAGCCGGATGCCAGGGCGATCCGAACGCGGATAATGCCGCTGCCTGCGGCTACGCCGTTGTCTATTCCATTGCACCCTCACCACTGGCGCGCGGCATGCTGTGGGCAGGTACCACCGACGGCCGCGTGTGGCGGACCACCGACGAGGGCGCGCACTGGCACGAGGTGACACCGGACGCTCTCAAGACCTGGAGCCGGATTGCCCGGATCGAACCCTCCCCCTTTGATGCCGACACCGCCTACATGGCAGTGGACCGACATCGGGTAGACGACCTTTCACCCTGCATTTTCGTGACCCATGACGGTGGCGCTCACTGGTCGGAAATCGATCGGGGCATCGCTGCCGGCGCCTATGTGCACGTCGTGCGGGCCGACCCGGTGAAAAAGGGGCTGCTCTTTGCCGGCACCGAGACCGGGGTCTATCTCTCGCGCGACGACGGCAGGCATTGGCAGTCGCTCCAGTTGAACCTGCCGACCACCTCGGTTCGTGACATGCAGGTTCACGGACGCGATCTTGTCGTTGCCACCCACGGCCGGGGCTTCTGGGCACTGGATGACATCACCGCGCTGCGTGACTGGACTGATGGGGTTGCCGCGCAGCCGGCTCATCTCTTCCAGCCGGCTCCGGCCTACAGACTGCGCATCAACTATTACCATGGTGAAAAAATGCCGCCGGAGATTCCCCATGCATTCAATCCGCCCACCGGCGCGATCATCGACTACCACCTGGGGAGTGAGGTGCGGGGCCCCGTCACGCTGACGATTCACGACTCGGCGGGACATGTGGTTCGCCGATTCAGCAGCAACGATGTGCCCCCCGGGCGGCCGGTGGCGAATTTCCGCGACATCTGGCAGGCGCCCCGGATGCCGCTGGCCGCAACGCCGGGCATGCACCGCTTCATCTGGGATCTTCGCTGGACCGCGCCGGCCACACTCGAGCCGGCCTACGGCCAGTCATTGCTCAAGGGCACACGTCTGGGTCCCTTCGGCCCCTTTGTCATGCCGGGCACCTACCGGGTGACACTCGGTGTGAACGGCAAGGACTACGCACAGCCACTGGTTGTCAAAATGGATCCGCGCGTGAAGACGGGGCGGAAGGAACTCAAGGCCCAATTCACGCTGGCGCGTTCACTTGGCCGCGCCGTCACCCGTGCCACGCATCTGCTCCAGCGTCCCGATCACGCGCATTCACATGCGGATGCCGCTCGTGCCATCCTGGACAAATACCAGGTGAAAGACGCCTACGACCAGCTCCGGCACCTGCTCGATACCGTGGAAGCAGCGGACGAAGCCCCAACCGGCTCGGTCGAAGATACAGCGGCGCGCTACCTCACCCGGCTGGATGCCGCCGAACAGGCCATGGGGGCCATTGACTGACCGGCATGACGTTGCCGGGCGGCCGACATGTGCCGCCCGGCCGTCAGGTCAGCCAGGCAAGGGTTGCCATGCGACCGGTCCGTCCATCCCGCCGATAGGAAAAGAAATCCCCCGACTCCTTCAATGTGCAGTGGTCGCCGCCACTGATCCGGGTCACGCCGGCTGCCCGCAGACGCTGGCCGGCCAATCGGTATAGATCGCAAAACCACCGGCCCGCGGGGGAGGGCCGGAAGGCCTTTTCGGCTCCTGCACACCTCCCGACAAACGCATCCCGCACCTCGTCGCCCACCTCGTAGGCAACCGGTCCGATGGCCGGCCCCAGCCAGGCCACGACAGAGGCGGGCTGCCCGCCGAGAGCGGCGAGCGTCTCTTCCAGGACGCCGGCCAGCAACCCCCGCCACCCGGCATGCGCCACAGCCAGTGCGCCACCCGTGCCGGCAGCGAGAACCACCGGCAGACAGTCCGCGGTGAGCACGGCAAGCACCTGGCCGCGTTCACGGGTTACCGCCGCGTCGGCGGGCCCGCTGGCCGCACCGGGAATCCTGTGCACGTTGAGGCCATGGACCTGTTCCAGCCAATGCGGCTCGCCCGGCAAGTCCAGCGCGGCCACCAGACGCCGACGGTTCTCGGCGACGCTGAGCGGATCGTCACCGACATGTCCGCCCAGATTGAGGCTTTCATATGGCGCCCGGCTGACTCCACCCCACCGCAAGGTGGTGACGGCCCGCACCCCTGTCGGCGCGCCCCAGTCCGGCTCCAGCCAGCCAATGGCGGTCACAAGCCACCCTCCTCGGCCAGATCGGCGCGAAGGGCGTCGATCAGTCTCGCCATGTCACGCGGGAGCGGCGCTTCCCAGCTGCATTGGTGCCCGTCCGCCGGATGTGCCAGCGTCAACCGCCAGGCGTGCAGCGCCTGCCGATGAAAGGCTTGCAAAGACTCGACCAGAGTCTGGGCCGGATGCGGTGGCAGCAGGGGCTTTCGGCCGTAGACCGGATCACCGACCAGGGCATGGCGAATGTGGGCCATGTGCACGCGAATCTGATGGGTACGCCCTGTTTCCAGGGTCAGGCGCAACAGACTGTGCGCCCGGTAGCGCTCCAGGACCCGGTAATGAGTCACCGCCCGTCTTCCGCCCTGACGCACTGCGATTTTCACGCGATCCACCGGATGACGGGCCAGCGGCGCATCCACTGTGCCCCCGGCAGTCAGCACGCCGTTGACCACGGCCTGGTATTCGCGCCGGATCTCGCGGGCGGCCATGGCCTCGGTGAGACAGGTGTGCGCCGACAGGCTGCGGGCAATCACCAGCAGACCGCTGGTCAGCTTGTCCAGTCGATGAATCAGGCCACTGCGCGGCACGCCGGCCAGTTCCGGGGCATGATGCAGCAATGCATTCTGGAGCGTGCCGTCGGGATTGCCGGCGCCGGGATGGACCACGAGGCCGGGAGGCTTGTTGATCACCAGAAGCGCGTCATCCTCGTAGATGACGTCCAGAGGGATGGGCTCCGGCGCCAGGTCGGGCGCGCGTTCCGGCACCGCCTCCAGCCGCAGGGCCTCGCCGCCGGCAACCACGTCGCGCGGTCGGGGCACCCGACCGTCAAGCCGGACATGGCCCTCCCGTATCCAGGTCTGGATGCGGCTGCGCGAATAGTCCGGGAACATGGCGGCCAGGGCACGGTCCAACCGTTCGCCGGCATGGCAGTAATCAATCCGGCATTCATGAACCTCGGGGTCGCGCATCGAGACTGCTCCTCCGTCGGGGCGGCAATATGCGTTATACTGCGGTCAATTTACCAGACATCGCCCGCCTGAAAGTCAAAAATCCATGCTCAGATTCAAAACAGCAACTGCTCTCCTCCTGCTGGTGCTCGGCGCCTCGCTGGCCGGCTGTGCCGCGACCGACGACGTCGCGAAACTCGATGTCCTCAGCGCCAGTGACATGTACGCCAAGGCCCATGATCAGATGAGCAAGGGCAACTGGGATACCGCGATCAAGGATTTTCAGCGGATGGAAGCGCGGTATCCATTCGGACCCTATGGCCTGCAGGCGCAACTCGACCTGATCTATTGCCACTACCGCAACCGCGACCCCGATTCGGTGGCGGACGAAGTGGACCGCTTCATCAAGGAAAACCCGCGCGACGCAAACGTTCCGTATGCGTACTACATGAAGGGCATGGCCTATTTCGTACGGCACCGCGGACCCATGGACTGGATGTTCAACGCCGACCTCAGCGAACGCCAGACCGACGGACTGCACAAGTCGTTCGACGCCTTCAAACAGCTTGTGGCGCGATACCCGGACAGCAAGTACGCGGATGATGCCCGCTTGCGCATGATCGACCTGCGCGAACGTCTGGCCGCATTCGAATACAGCGTGGCCGATTACTACATGCGTCGCGGTGCCTACATCGGCGCCAGCAAGCGTGCTGAATTCATTCTTGCGAACTATCCGGGAACCAGCTTCGTACCCCGGGCCCTCGAGGTTCTGGCTGTGGCCTATCACCGTCTGGGCATGGAGCAGCTTGCCAGCCGGGCCAGCGCCACCCTGCGCACCAACTACCCCGACTACCAGCCAAAGGCCGACTGGTCATCCTCGGCGGATGTCCTGCCGGCGCGTCAGGCCTCGCGTTGATCAGGGTGCCGGACCACCTGGCAGGTGGCCCGGCTCCTCTGATAGCCTGAATGTCCGGGTCCGCTTCACGGGCGCGGGGCGCAAGACCTTACGGGAGCGCTCATGTCCGATCTGCAACGCATCGATGCCGAGCTTCTCATCCCCGGTGCCGGGACACCTCTGCGCAATGCGTCGCTGCTCATTAACGGCACGACCATTGACTGGGTGGGCCCCGCAGCCGGTGCGCCTGCCGTCGGCGAGGATGTCCCCGTCTATCGCGTTCCGGTGATCATGCCGGGGCTGTGGGACTGCCACACACACCTCACCGGGCTGCTCCAGACCAATCTCGACAATGCCATGCAGGTACCCGTCCCGGTGGCCGTGGCACGTGCCGTGAAGGATGCGGAGCGCGCCCTTGATGCGGGGTTCACGAGTGTGCGTGAGGTGGGCGGCTTCGGCGTTCATCTGGCCCGGGTCATCAACGAGGGCGGTGCGCGCGGACCGAACATTTACGCGGCGGGTGATCTGATCAGCCAGACCGGCGGCCACGCCGATCTGCACACCTACTCCACCGGCTGCGTCGCGGATCTGGCGGCACGCGACGGCTGGCTGCGCACCTGCGACGGAGAAGCCGAATGCCTGCGCGCGGTGCGGCTGCAACTGCGGCGCAATGCTCGGCTGATCAAGATCTGCGCCTCCGGCGGGGTGCTGACCGAATACGATCATCCCCAGCACCAGCAGTTCAGCGATCACGAGTTGAAACTGATTGTCGATGAAGCTGCGCGCGCGGAACGTATCGTCGCCGCCCACTGCCACGGCAAGGCAGGTATCATGGCCGCGCTGCGTGCCGGCGTCCGAACCATCGAGCATGGCACTTACCTTGATGAGGAAGCCGCCGAGGCAATGAAAGCGGCCGGCGCGATTCTGGTCACCACCCGTTTCGTCAAGGTGAGGATGCTCGAACATGGAAAACGCACCGGCCTGCCGGACTACGCCTACCGCAAGCTGGTGGAAACCGCTGACATTCACCGGCAGGCCGTGGAGCTGGCCATACGGGCCGGCGTGACGATCGCCGCGGGAACGGACACCCTGACCTCGGGGGACGATTCGGCCCTCCACTGGGGACTGCACGGGCTGGAGCCGGGGCTGCTCGTGGAAGCGGGCATGACGCCGCTCCAGGCGATCGAAGCGGCGACTGCCACGGCACCACTGACACTTGGCCCCCAGGCACCCCGGGCGGGTCGGCTTGAACCGGGCTGGGATGCCGACCTTTGTGCTCCCGATGGCGACCCCCTCGCCGATATCAGCGTTCTCGCTGACGCGAACCGCATCTCGTACGTGTGGAAGGCGGGACGGCTGGAGAAACGGCCCGCGGCGGGGTGATCGGCCACCCGGCAACGCTTCGCCGATCGCGGCGGTCGTCAGCCGAGACATCGATCAACCGACGAATGGCTCCAAGGAGGCTGTCATGGCAAAAGTCATCAATCCCGCTACGGGCGAAACCGTTCGCGAACTTGCCTGGCACGATCCCGATGCAATTGAGCGCAAGCTGACCGCAGCGGCCACGGCCTTTCAGGATTGGCGGGCAATGAGCTTCTCGGAACGCGGCGGCCATCTGCGCAACGTAGCGGCGGAGCTTCGCCGCAACAAGCCCCGGCATTCGTCGCTGATGACCGAAGAAATGGGCAAGCCGGTCTCCGAGGCCGACGGAGAAGTCGAAAAAACCGCCTGGTGTGCCGAGCACTACGCCGATCATGCCGCGCACTACCTGGCCGCCGAGACACTGGAATCCGACGCTACCCGAAGCTGGGTACAGTATCTTCCTCTGGGTACAGTGCTTGGCATCCTGCCGTGGAACTCGCCCTACTGGCTGGCGTCGCGTGTGTTCGCCCCGGCACTCATGGCCGGCAATACGGTAATCATCAAGCACGATTCCCATGTGCCCGGCTGCGCCCGCGCCATCGAAGAGGCGTTCATCGCCGCCGGCGTGCCGGAGGGTGTGCTCCAGACCCTGATCGTGGACAACGGAACCGCGGAAGCGGTGATCCGCGACCACCGTATTGCCGCGGTGTCGTTCACCGGTTCCACCCGGGGCGGCAGCCAGGTGGCAAGCGTCGCGGCTTCGGAAATCAAACCCGCCGTGCTGGAACTGGGCGGCTCCGATCCGGCCGTGGTGCTTGCTGACGCGGATCTGGACAAGGCGGTGGACACAATCGCCACGTCGCGATTCATCTGCGCCGGACAATCCTGCATCGCCGCCAAGCGGATTCTCGTCGAACAAGCGGTCTACGGCGCATTCCTGGACAGGTTTCAGGAACGCCTCGAGGGACTCAAGGTCGGCGACCCGAGCCGGCCGGAGACCGACATCGGTCCCCTGGCCCGCGCCGACCTGCGCGACGAATTGCATCGGCAGGTTACGGACTCGATCGCCAGGGGGGCCAAGTGCCTGCTCGGTGGCGAAGTGCCGCCCGGGCCGGGTTGCTTCTATCCCGTGACCCTGCTTGCCGACGTGCCACTGGATGCCGCCGCTTTCACCGAGGAAACTTTCGGGCCCGTGGCCGCAGTTGCGCCCGTGCGCGACGCCGAGCACGCACTCGAGATCGCCAATGCCAGTGAATACGGACTCGCAGCCGCAATCTGGACCACCGCCGAACGCGGCGAAGCACTGGCCTCACGATTTCAGAGCGGCCAGGTTGCCATCAACGGCATTGTCAAGACAGACCCCCGCCTGCCTTCGGGCGGAGTCAAGCGCTCGGGCTACGGACGTGAACTGGGACCGCATGGAATTCGCGAATTCGTCAATGCCCAACAGGTCTGGCTGGGGCCGAAGAAGGAAGGTTGAGCCCGAAGGAAGACGGCATTCCCCCGGGCGGAGCACCTATTTCACGACAAAACGGCGATCCAGGGAAAAGAACGATTCGCAGCCCTTGTCCGTGACGCGGACCGTGTCGGAAATGCCACAGGTCTTGTCGCCGTCAATGCCCCACATCCAGGGAATGATATGCAGGGTCATGCCGGGGCGGAGAATATCCTGGGCACCCTGTTTCAGACTCATCATGTAGCCCTCGTCCCAGCTCGGTGCGAAAGCGATACCGATGGAATAGCCTGACCGGGTGACAAGCTGTGCCCCCACATCATTGTCGGTGATGATATTGCGGACGAGATTGTCCACGTCGGATACGGTCACGCCCGGCCGAATGAGCTTTTCGACCTCCTGCAGCGCGGTCATCATGGTCTTCTCGGCACGCCGCATCGAGTCGCTGAGTTCACCAAGCACAACCGTGCGCATCATGGCCGTGTGGTAACGCCGAAAACAGCCGGCCATTTCAAGGAACACGTGCTCATTGGCCTGGATCGTGCGCCCCTCCCAGGTCGCGTGACCGATCATCGTGCGTGGCCCGGAAGTGACATAGGGCACCACTGAAGGGTATTCGCCGCCGGCCTTGAACATGGCCGAACATACGGCTGCCGCCACGTCGTTTTCGGTCACGCCTTCCTCGACCGCGTCGAAACCGGCCTTCATGCCGGCTTCGGTCGCATGCGCCGCCTTTTTCATCACCTCGATTTCGGCATCCGACTTGCAGATCCGGCCCTCTTCGACAATCCCGAAGCAGTCCAGGAGATTGCCGTCGGCAAACAGGGTATGCAGGCGGTCCTGCTGGTAGGCGGGAAAGAAATAGCTGTTTCGTTCATAGCCGACATACTTGTTGATCAAGCCCAGTTCCTGGATCACGCTGTAGAGCATCTGGATTGCGTCGCCCGTATCGCTGTAGAAGCGCGCGTCCTCCACCCACGTGCGATGTTCGATGTTGGATGCTTCCATCTGGCGGGTGATGGTTACAGGTTCCCGGTCCAGCGGCACAAGCAACGCCTGGAAAAACGAATAGCCCGTGGTCTGGTGACCGGTCAGGTAGGCCATGTTTTCCGGATCCGAAATGATTACGGCATCGAGAAGCCGCTCCTGCATTCTGTGGCGCAAGGCATTGAGCCGCCGTTCGTATTCTTCCAGCGGAAAACTCAGCTGATCGTGGTCCCTCATGCGGACACCCCCCTGGCCACGGCCTTTTCCGCCAGATCCAGCCCCTTCTCAAGTGTGTCATCCTCGATCGTCAGGGGCGGTGTCATCTTGACTACCCGACCGCTGGGACCACAGGTCGCCAGGATGACGCCCTCGGCGAATGCCGCCTTGATGATCGCGGCAGCAGTCTCGCCGCTGCCGGTATCGAGACCCCGGATCATTCCACGGCCCCGGGTTTCAAACCGACCCTTGCCATATTCCGCGACCATGCTCTCCAGCCGCTCACGCATGTACTCCCCCCTGGAATGCACGGCTTTCATCAACTTGTCATCACGGTAGTATTCCAGCGCTTCCCCGCCAGCGACGAAGGAGAGATTCTGCCCGCGAAAGGTCCCGGTGTGTTCACCCGGCCCCCACTGATCAAGTGTCGGCCGCACCAGCAGCAATCCCATGGGCGTGCCAAAGCCCCCGATACCCTTGGCGAGACACACCAGATCCGGATCAAGGTCCAGCGTTTCCCAACTGAAGAAATTGCCGGTACGGCCGTTGCCGACCTGGATGTCGTCAATAATGAAAAAGCTGTCGTAACTCCGGGCCAGTTCTTGCAGCGACTGGAGCCACTCCTTGCTGGCCACATTGACGCCGCCTTCGGCCTGGACGGTTTCCACGAGAAATGCCGCAGGCGGTTCCAGGCCGCTGGACTGATCTTCGAGCAGCCGGCGAAGCGGCTCCAGCGTACTGACCCCTTTGCCCAGGTAGCCGTCGAACGGCACCCGGACGACATCATTGAGCGGAACGCCTGCAGCATGCCGATAATGTGAGTTGCCCGTGCAGGCAAGCGAGCCCAGCGTCATGCCGTGAAAGCCGTCCGTGAAAGCAACGACCGAACGCCGCCCGGTGACTTTGCGGGCCAGCTTCAAGGCGGCTTCCACGACATTGGTTCCGGTCGGGCCGGTGAACTGAAGTTTGTAGCTGAGCTTGCGGGGCTTGAGAATGATGTCTTCGAAACGCAGCATGAACTCACGTTTCGAGCGGCTGTGCATGTCAAGGCTGTGGGCGACGCCATCGGCCTGCATGTACTCGATCATGGCCTTGCGCAGGCGTTCATTGTTGTGGCCGTAATTCAACACGCCTGCGCCCGCGAACATGTCGATGAATTCCCGGCCGTCCACATCCCACTGGCGCGCATTCGAGGCCTTGTCGAACACGGTCGGATAGGATCGGCAGTAACTGCGCACATTGGACTCGAGCCTTTCGAATAGATCCATATTGCCCTCCTTGATAGAGCAGCGCTGTGGTCGTCGAGTCAGCTCCTTTTTGTCAGCGGCCTGATATGGCGATTCTTGTTCAACCGGGAAGCTGAGCGGGAACTCCCTATCAAATGCGACAGTGCAGCATCGCAGGTGGTTCCAAGGTACACCTGCACGCGGGAATCGCAAACTGTGTTTGAGGTCCGAAATTTTCGGACCCGAATGAAGCCTGTCGCGCAGACCGAAGCGACAGGGACCGGCCGGTCAATCAACCGACGAACGGTAGCCGGAAGTGATGGGATAACGCCGGTCACGGCCAAACGAGCGGCGACTGATACGCACGCCGGGTGGCGCCTGGCGGCGCTTGTACTCATTGTGCTTCACCATGCGGACCACTCGATGGACCGTATCCTCGTCGAAGCCCCGCTGGATAATCACCTCGGCCGGGCAATCCTCTTCCACATAGGCCTGCAGAATGCCGTCAAGCACGTCATACGGCGGTAATGTGTCCGAGTCTTTCTGACCGCTGGCCAGTTCAGCCGAGGGGGCGCGCGTAATGATGCGGTTCGGGATGGCCGGCGAAATCGCATTTCGGTAATGGGCCAGGCGATAGACCAACGTCTTGCTGCAATCGCGAATGGGGGCGAAGCCACCTGCCATGTCACCGTAGAGCGTCGCATAGCCGACAGCCATCTCGCTCTTGTTGCCGGTGGTCAACACCAGTTTGCCGGTCTTGTTGGATATCGCCATGAGCGTGACGCCACGGCAGCGCGCCTGGATGTTCTCCTCGGTCGTATCCGCGGCGTGGCCCGCGAACAGCTCCTGCAGACTGTCGAGAAACGCCTCGAATGCAGATTCGATGGAAATGGTGTGGTATTCGACGCCGAGCAGTTCGGCCTGCTCGGCGGCGAGGTCAAGGCTCAGGTCCGAGGTATAGCGAGAAGGCATCATCACCGCCGTCACGTTGTCCGCGCCCAGCGCGTCCACGGCAATCGCCAGCGTGAGCGCCGAATCGATGCCGCCGGACAGTCCGATCACGGCACCAGGGAAGCCGTTCTTGCGCGCATAGTCGCGGACACCCAGCTGGATGGCGTGATAGGCACTTTCTTCTTCGCTGACCTCGACCTCGACCTCGCCAGGAATCGGCCGCACATGCTCGCCATCCCATTCGAGCTCCACCGGATACAGACCTTCGGTAAAGGCCGGTGCCCGCGTGGTGACACGCCCGTCCGCTGCCAGGACCATGGAACCTCCGTCGAAAACCAACTCGTCCTGGCCACCTATGAGGTTTACGGCGACGATGGGGATACCGCCCTCCTGCGTGCGTTGCCGAAATACCGCTTCCCGGCGCTGCTGCTTGCCCGTCTCGAACGGCGAGGCGCTGATATTGAAAATGACCCTCGCGCCTGATTGGGCGGCCTGGGCCACCGGACCGGGCTGCCAGCAATCCTCGCAAATGGTCAATCCCACCGGTATGCCCTTGATTTCGATGACCGCGGGTTCGGTACCGCGCTGGAAATAGCGCTTTTCGTCAAACACGCTGTAGTTGGGCAGACAGTGCTTGCGGTAGGTCGCAACGACCTCGCCATCGCGCAATACCGACACGGCATTGGAGATGCGGCCGTCTTCGTAGAAGGGATAACCGACGATGAGGTCAATACCGTCGGCCAGGCGCTTGACCCGCTCCAGTGACGCCTCCACCTGATGACGCAGACCGGCATGATAGAGCAGATCTTCAGGCGGATAGCCGGTCAGCGTCAGCTCGGGAAAAATCACGGCGTCTGCGCCGAATTCATCCCGTGCGCGGCGGGCCGCTTCGGCGACCTTGAGCTCATTGCCCCCGACATCGCCGACCAGCAGGTTCAGCTGAGCCATTACCAGTTTGAGAACCCGGCTCATTTTCCAGCCTCGCTCACCATGCAAAGAGTCCCCGCCGTGGCGGGGACTCCGACAGTCGTATCGTTACGGCCGGCACGTGGCCGACAGACCGGTGCCGCGGACTAGTTGACCTTCTCGGCAATGGCCTTGCCAAGGTCGGTCGGGGACTTGACGGTGGTTGCACCGGCAGCCTCCAGTGCTCTGAACTTGTCCTCCGCCGTGCCCTTGCCACCGGAAATGATGGCACCGGCGTGACCCATCCGCTTGCCGGGAGGGGCGGTAACCCCGGCAATGTAGGACACCACCGGCTTGGACACGTTGTGCTTGATGAACTCGGCCGCGGCCTCTTCGTCGGTCCCGCCGATTTCCCCCACCATGATGATGCCTTCAGTGGCGGGATCCTTCTCGAACAGTTCCAGGCAGTCAATGAAACTCATGCCATGCACCGGGTCGCCGCCGATCCCCACGCAGGTGGACTGGCCCAGACCGATCTGGGTGGTCTGATGGACGGCCTCGTAGGTCAGCGTGCCGGAACGCGAGACGATGCCGATCTTGCCGGGCTTGTGAATGTGACCCGGCATGATGCCGATCTTGCACTCCCCCGGAGTGATCACGCCCGGGCAGTTCGGGCCCACCAGGCGCGCGTCATGGTCGGCCAGGGCGGCCTTGACCCGCACCATGTCGGTCACCGGAATGTGCTCGGTGATGCACACGATGACCTTGATGCCGGCATCCGCGGCTTCCAGGATGGCGTCGGCCGCGAACGGCGCGGGCACATAGATCATGCTCGCTTCGGCGCCAGTCTCGGCCACGGCATCGCGCATGGTGTTGAAAACCGGCAGATCGAGATGCTTCTCGCCCCCGCGGCCGGGAGTAACGCCGCCCACGACCTGGGTCCCGTAGGCGATGCTTTGTTCGGAATGGAAGGTGCCCTGCTTGCCGGTGAAACCCTGCACCAGGACCTTGGTGTTCTTGTCGACCAGAATGCTCATTTCGCTTTGCTCTTGCTGAATTCGTTTGCGTGGATTCCCGGAAACCTACTTCGCCGCGGCGACGGCCTTCTGGGCGGCATCGTCGAGATCATCGGCGGCGATGATGTCGAGACCGCTCTCGGCCAGCAGTTTCTTGCCCTTGTCCACATTGGTGCCTTCCAGGCGCACCACGACGGGAACGGGCACGCCCACGCCCTTGACGGCGTTGATAATGCCGTCGGCAATCAGATCACAGCGGACGATGCCGCCGAAGATATTGACCAGGATCGCCTTGACGCCCTTGTTGGAGAGAATCAGCTTGAACGCTTCGGTGACGCGCTCGGTGGTCGCGCCGCCGCCGACATCCAGGAAGTTGGCGGGATCGCCGCCCTTGAGCTTGATCACGTCCATGGTCGCCATGGCCAGACCGGCGCCGTTCACCATGCAGGCGATATTGCCGTCCAGAGAAACGTAGTTGAGTCCGTGCTCACTGGCGATGCTCTCGGCCTCGTCCTCCTGGGACGGATCGCGCATTTCGGCCAGCTTCTTCTGGCGATAGAGCGCGTTGTCGTCCAGATTGACCTTGGCATCCAGCGCCACCAGCCGGTTGTCGGTCGTCACGATCAGCGGATTGATCTCCACGAGGCTGGCATCGCTTTCCATGTACATGCGGTAGAGCGACTGCACGATGCGGGTGAAATCGGCCAGGTGTTCCTTGCCAAGCCCCAGCCCGAAGGCCAGCTGGCGCGCCTGGTAGGGCTGCAGGCCGGCAGCCGGATGCACCGCCACGCGGAAGATCTTTTCCGGTGTCTTGGCGGCGACTTCTTCGATATCCATGCCACCGGCGGCGGAGGCCATGAACACGACCCGCTCCTGGGCCCGATCCACCAGCGCGCTCAGATAGAGTTCGCGCTCGATGTCGGAGCCGGATTCCACCAGCACCGTGTTGATCGGCAGCCCCTCGGGCCCGGTCTGGTGAGTAGTCAGGCGGCTGCCCAGCAGTTCATCGGCGGCCTTGCGCACGTCCTCAAGGCTGCGGACCAGCTTGACGCCGCCGGCCTTGCCACGGCCGCCGGCATGCACCTGGGCCTTGATCACCCAGAGTTCACCGCCCAGCGCCTCGGCGGCGGCGACAGCCTCGTCGGCGGTGCTTGCCGGTTTGCCTTGCGGGACGGGAATGCCAAAGTCGGAGAAGAGTTTCTTGGATTGGTATTCGTGGAGATTCATGATTCTTCTGGGAGTTGGGGAGGTGGATTCGGAAAGCGCGTATTTTGGCGCAATGTGGCCCTTTTCGCAAAGGTTGGCCTACACTGATGGGCGTTTGCCCTTCATCTCGGGCCGCGGAGACCAGCCCACGATGTCCACACGGACCGAAACCGCCCTGCCGACCCCCAGAGCGTCGGCGAGCACCGAAAACCAGCTTCACTGGCGATTGCTTCGCCTGCTGAACCTGTTCCGCGCCACTGCTTCGGGCGTGTTCGTGGTGCTGTTCTTCACTGACACCCAGCCCCGGCTGCTGGGCGAGAGCATGCCCAGCCTTTTCCTCTGGACCGCACTTGTGTATTTCTCGTTTGCGGTCGCGAGCAGTTTTACCATCCGCTGGCGCCGCCCCCCCGCGGCAGTACAGGGGTTCGCCCAATTTCTCGCCGACATTGCAGGCATCACGCTGGTGATGCACGCCAGTGGCGGGCTGGTCAGCGGCCTGGGCAGTCTGCTGGTCGTGACGCTCGGAGTCGCGACCATCACGCTGGGTCAAACCCTCGCGCTGCTGACCGGCGTTCTTGCGGCCCTGGCCGTGCTGCTCGAACAGCTCGCCAGCGTGCTCGCCAGCCCCACTGCCAACGTGGCCTATGCCCAGGGCGGAATCCTTGGCGCGATCCTGCTCGCCACCGCGCTCATGGGCACGCGCCTTGCGCACCGAATGCGCGAAAGCGAGGCTCTCGCGGCACGGCGCGGCCTGGACCTGCACAACCTCTCCCAGCTCAATGATTTCATCATCCACCAGCTGCAGACGGGGCTTACGGTGTTGGATGGGGACGGCACGATCCAGTTGCTGAACCGCGCGGCCAGTCAGTATCTGGGTATTCCCGAAACGCTGCGGGGACAGCCGGTCGAAGAGGTTTCGCCGCGACTGGCTGAACTAGTGGCACGCTGGCAAAGGAATCCATTCGTGCGACCGGCGTCGTTCGACTCCGCCGACGGCACAACCGTCGTCGTCCCTCACCTCACCCGGGTTGGCAGCAAGGGGCATCCGGGAACTCTGATCTTTCTTGAGGATGCGGGCCGCATGGAACAACGGGTACAGCAGATGAAGCTGGCCGCGCTGGGCCGCCTGACGGCCAGTATTGCCCATGAACTGCGCAACCCGCTAGGCGCCATAAGTCACGCCAACGAACTGCTGGCCGAGTCCACGCGGCTGAGTCCAGAAGAGGAACGCCTCAGCCGGATCATCCGGGACGCATCGAGTCGGGTGAACGTGATTATCGAGAACATTCTGGCACTCTCGCGCCGGGAGGCAACTCGGCCCGAGGCCCTGGAACTCAACAGCTGGCTGCAGGGTTTTGTCGAAGAGTTCACCACCAGCCGCGAACTGCCCCCCGAGCAACTAAGGTTGATCCTTCCGGAACGCCCCGTGGCAGTGCGCATGGATCCCGGGCATCTACACCAGATCCTGTGGAACCTGGTGGACAACGCCACGCGCTATGGTCGGTCGGAAGATAGCGAGTTGACGATTCAAATATGTGCAGGCTGGCGCGAAGGCCAACACCGCCCGTTCCTGGAGGTGATTGACTCTGGGCCGGGGGTCAGCGGCGACGTGGCCGAACACGTCTTCGAACCCTTCTACACCAGCACCCCAAAGGGAACCGGCCTCGGCCTGTTTATCGCGCGCGAATTGTGCGAGTGCAATCGGGCACGACTGAGCTATCAGCCCGGTGGGGACAGGGGAGCCTGTTTCCGTATACTGTTCGCGGACCCGGAAAGGTGGATTTCCTGAGAAGCCGATAACCCATGAGCAAACCTCTCGCCCTTGTTGTCGACGACGAACCCGATATCTGCGAGCTGCTTGGCATGACGCTCGAACGCATGGGAGTCGCAAGCCGTATGGCCGGCGACATCAGCGACGCCCGCCGCCTGCTAGAAAGGCACAGTTTTGCCATATGTCTGACCGACATGCGTCTACCGGACGGCAACGGCCTGGATCTCGTGAGCTGGATTCAGGAACGCCAGCCGGGGCTGCCGGTCGCCGTAATCACTGCCCACGGCAATGTGGAAGCCGCGGTGGACGCACTCAAACGCGGCGCGTTTGACTTTGTGTCCAAGCCGGTCCAATTGGAAAAGCTGCGTTCGTTGGTAAGCTTCGCGCTCAAGCTCCCCCCCAATGGGGAGCGGAACGACGAATCCGCTGCCGACAGGTTGCTCGGCAACTCTCCGGCCATACGGGAAGTCCGAACTCTTCTGCATCGTGTCTCCCGAAGTCAAGCGCCTGTTCACCTGAGTGGCGAATCCGGGACCGGCAAGGAACTGGCTGCACGCCTGATTCATGCAAGCGGATCAAGGGCCTCCGGCCCGTTCGTCCCGGTCAATTGCGGTGCCATCCCGGCAGAATTAATGGAAAGCGAGTTCTTCGGGCACAAGAAGGGGAGTTTCACCGGCGCAGCCAACGACAAGGCCGGACTGTTCCAGACCGCGAATGGCGGGACGCTGTTTCTTGACGAGGTGGCCGACTTGCCCCTGCCGTTACAGGTAAAGCTGCTCAGGGTGATCCAGGAGCGCTCAGTGCGCCCCGTCGGCAGTGCCACGGAGGCCCCCGTCGACGTCCGCATTTTGTCTGCAACTCACAAGAATCTTGGCGATTTGGTGAGGCAGGGCAAGTTCCGCGAAGACCTCTACTACCGAATCAATGTGATCCAGGTGCACATGCCCTCGCTGCGGGAGCGGCCGGATGACATCCCCTTGCTGGCCGAGCGCATCCTCGCCCGGCTGGCGGCCGAAAACGGCCGGACCGGCCTGTCGCTGTCGGCCGACGCGCAGCGAGCCCTAGAGACTCACACATTCCCCGGGAATGTGCGGGAACTGGAAAACATTCTGGAACGGGCAATGACGCTCAGTGACAGCAGCGTCCTAGGCCCGGAACAAATCATGCTTCGGCAGGTGGGCAACAACGACATCCCGTCGGGGGCCCTGCCCGACCAGGTGGACGAAATTGAGCGCCAAGCGATTCGGGAGGCACTGGAAAAGACCCGATACAACCGCACCGCAGCGGCAAAATTGCTCGGGCTGACGCTGCGTCAGTTGCGCTACCGCATCGAAAAACTGGGAATTGACTAGCCTTTCTCACGACTGGCACGCAATTTGCTTGCCATATTGACGTGTTCCGCCAACTCCCGTCAGGGGAATATGGAGCCCGCAATGCGTCGCCGACAAGATGGATTTACTCTTATCGAATTGATGATCGTGGTGGCGATCATCGGCATTCTAGCCGCAATTGCCATCCCTGCATACCAGGACTACACGGCCCGGGCCCAGATGTCAGAAGGCCTGCAGTTGGCCGAGGGCCTGAAAGCAGCAATCGTTGAGCAATGGAGCAATACCGGCACATTTACCGGCATTTCCAGTGGTTCCGGCAACCTACCGTCGGCGGGGTCGGTGACAGGCAGCTATGTCGCCAAAGTGGAAGTCACCAACGGCGTGATCGTGGCCACAATGAAAGGCGCCGGGGTAGCCAAGGCAATCCAGGGCCAGACACTGACCCTAACCCCTACGGCCGCTACGGGCAAACAGGATATCGAATGGGTTTGCACGACCAGCGCGCCACCCCAAACGGTACCCAGCGAGTGCCGGTAACAGCAATCGTCAAATATTGACAATTTTGTCAGTATTTCACGTTCGAATTGGGAGAGCGAGATCAACGTCACAACTGGCAACTCAAGCACTTGCCATCTTGGCACAAGTCTTGCTACTCCTACTTACGCGCACCATGGCCAACGCCATTGCATTCTGTACAGAAACTTCAGGAGTAAGGATCATGAAGAATACTCAGCAGGGCTTTACGCTCATCGAGCTGATGATCGTGGTCGCGATCATTGGCATCCTGGCTGCCATCGCCATACCGGCTTACCAGGACTACACCATTCGGTCTCAGGTGTCTGAAGGCCTCAGCCTGGCTGACGGTGCCAAGACCGCCGTGGCCGAGTTCTACACCAACCGTGGCGCCTTCCCGGGCAGCAACGCATCGGCGGGGCTGGCCCCCTCGGGCAGCATCACCGGTAACTACGTCAGCGGCGTTACCACTGCCAGCGGCACAATCACGGTGACCTACGGCAACACGGTCAACTCGAAGATCAGCGGCAAAACCCTGGTACTTTCAGCTCTGGACAAGGGTGGTTCCGTTGCCTGGACCTGCAAGGCCGGCACCATTCCGTCCAAGTACCTGCCTTCCAGCTGTCGCTAAATTCGCTTCGCTGGGCCAATTGGCAGACAAGCCCGCCCTGTTCTTGCAGGGCGGGCTTTCTTATGATTGCTGGATGCTGCTGATGACGATCGGGAGGCCGATTTGACCGCTCACCGACAACAGGAGGAATTATTTACCGGCCTCGGGCTCTGGATTCTGCTTGCACTCATAGTGGCGGTCTACTGGCAAGGGTTGAGCGGGCCATTTCTGGTTGACGACCTGGTCAACCTGCCGTTGCTCGGAAGTATGGGCTCGGTGCATGACTGGCAAACACTTCGCTATTATTTGCTTTCCGGTGTTGCCGGCCCTACGCATCGCCCAATCGCTCTGCTCAGCTTTCTGCTGGACGCCAACACCTGGCCGGCAGCTCCGGAACCCTTCAAATACACGAATCTGATGATCCACGCGCTCAACGCGTGTCTTCTTTTCTGGCTGTTTCGGAAATTGCTGACCTCGGACCGCAATGCTTCGATGGCTGGCCATGCAGGCTGGCTGGCCGTATTGGGAGCTGCGGCGTGGGGTCTTCACCCATTGCTGGTCTCGACGACTCTTTACGTGGTCCAACGCATGACCGAGTTGTCAGCTTTGTTCATTCTTGCAGGACTGATCGGCTACGTACATGGACGCGGGTTGCTCCACAGTGCGCCGCGGCGCGGCTACGCATGGATGACCGCAAGCCTCGGATTGGGCGCCTTGTTTGCCACATTTAGCAAAGAGAACGGAGCACTGTTGCCGACGCTAGCCTGGACCTTGGAGGCCACTGTACTTGCCCGGGCAAACGAGACTGCGCGTCCCTCTCGTGCGTGGCGTGCTCTCATGTTCTGGCTACCAACTGCGGTCATCGCCGCCTACCTGCTCTGGCTGCCATTCGCAAACGGCTGGTTCACGCTCTACCCCCATCGTGACTTCACGCCGGCAGAACGCCTGATGACTGAGGGCCGCGCACTCATGCTGGGGTTGTATCATTGGTTCGTCCCGCGCATGATGACCAAGGGCGTCTTCTACGACGGCTACGCGGTTTCTACGGGGTTGCTTTCCCCCGCGACCACAATGCCTGCCATGTTTGCCGTCGCGGCACTGCTCTTTTACGGATTCCGCTCGCGCAAGACTCACCCGTATTTCGCGCTGGCAATCATCTTCTACTTCGCTGCACAAATGCTCGAGGCCAGCAGCCTCGGACTTGAGCTTTACTGGGAGCACCGAAACTATCTGCCCAGCATATTCCTCTTCATGCCATTGCTCGGGCTGGCAGCTCGGTTCCACAATCGACGCCTAATGCCCATTGCCGCAGCGGCCATTGTTGCGTTGCTTGCCAGCATGACATTTGCCCGTGCGGCACTCTGGGGCCGCGAACTCCCGTTCCTTGCCACTATGTCGCGAACAGCACCGATGTCAGAACGCGCGCAACGGTCCTTTGCTGCTGCACTCGACGAGAAAGGTCGACCCGGAGATGCCCTTGCAGTACTGGAAGCAGCCATCGAACGCATGCCGGACAGCATGCAGTTGCGCCTGCACGAGGCAGTGATCCAGTGTTTTCACAAACCGGTTACTTCCGTTGAGCGGCAAGCCATTCTTCAAGCAGCCCGTCATGTGCAATACGATTCGCGAAGCTTCAATCTAATAGACAGCTTCGTTAGCATCGCGCGAAAGCCGGATTGCCGCGGCTTGGATGACAAACTTAACCGCGAACTACTCACAGTATTGCTTTCCAGAACCCAAACGGGCAAGGCGGGAAGCTGGGCGCGCCAGCAGCTGCATATTTCGCTAGGCGCTTGGTATGCCCGACATGGACAGATGACGCGGGCCCTTGAAGAATTTCGCAAATCCCTTGGAAAGCAAAATACCATCGACAGCAAACTGATAGAGGCGGCTATACTGGCCAGCAACAATCAACCCGAGCGGGCCCGCAGGACGCTTGACGACGCGGACAAGATGGTTCATGAGGGAGTAAGAGGCCCCACGCACAGAACGCCAGCGCAATATTTAAGAGAAATCCAACACATGCGAAAACAACTCGGCCTCCGGGACGATCCAGCAACTGACCCGCCACCGGTAAGCCACTGATCCTTCAGGACCAGATATCTCATGACCCAGATCAGCATCATAATCCCAGCGAGAAACGAGGCCCGCTCACTGGAATCGCTACTTCCGGCGATCCGCAGAAACTTTCCCAAGGCGGAACTCATCGTGGTCAACGATGGATCGACTGACGATACCCCTCAAATTTGTGCGGCCAACGACGTGCACGCTGTATCGCACCCCTATCCCAAAGGAAACGGCGCAGCCATCAAGAGCGGTGCTCGAGCCGCAAGCGGTGACATCCTGGTTTTCATGGATGGCGACGGCCAACATCGCCCGGAAGAAATTCAGTCGTTGCTTGCGCGAATCGAAGGTGGGTATGACATGGTGGTAGGCGCGCGCAGTCAGGCCGGTCACGCATCCCGAGGCAGGCTGGCCGCAAACTCGATCTACAATTGGCTGGCTACCCGGATAACGGGTCACCATGTAGCCGATTTGACGTCTGGATTTCGAGCTGTGCGCGCCACCATGTTTCGTGAATTCCTGTATCTCCTCCCGAACGGCTTCTCCTATCCGACCACTATCACCATGGCATTCTTCCGTGCAGGCTATTCTGTAACGTATGCACCGATTACGGCAGAGCAACGCGTCGGCA
>JASFQN010000005.1:0-33469 GCA_050115425.1 Gammaproteobacteria bacterium
TCACACACGCGGCATGGCTGGATCAGGGTTGCCCCCATTGTCCAATATTCCCCACTGCTGCCTCCCGTAGGAGTTCGGGCCGTGTCTCAGTCCCGATGTGGCTGATCATCCTCTCAGACCAGCTACCGATCGTCGCCTTGGTAGGCCGTTACCCTACCAACAAGCTAATCGGACGTAGGCTCATCCAATAGCGCGAGGTCCGAAGATCCCCCGCTTTCCCCCGTAGGGCGTATGCGGTATTAGCCTGAGTTTCCCCAGGTTGTCCCCCACTACATGGGCAGATTCCTACGCGTTACTCACCCGTCCGCCACTCGTCAGCAAGCTAGCAAGCTAGCTCCTGTTACCGTTCGACTTGCATGTGTTAGGCATGCCGCCAGCGTTCAATCTGAGCCAGGATCAAACTCTTCAGTTCAAAGGCATTGAAGAGTGAGTCCAAGCCACAGAAAACTACTGCTTTCTTTAGGCTCAGGTCACTCGATCGATTGCTTGCTATCGCAAATCATCGACGCGAGCGCCCACACAAATTACTCGATCATTTTGTTAAAGAGCGGGCCCGAAATATCGCCTCGGGCAGACGGACAATTCTACACGTTTCCGTTGGTTCGTCAATGCCTCTGAAGCAATCTTTTTGCTTCTGGTTGACGTCCCGGCCGGCTCGTTTCCGGCCTCCGGAAGGGCGCGCATTATAGCGTTCTCAGCCCCTCGGTCAATGGGGTCGGGAAATAAAATTCCCGTTTGCCCCGCTGCCGTTTCCGGCCCCGCATCCGTGCGGGAGGGCGGCATTATACGGGGCCATTCCGGAGCGTCAACACCCTCGTGACAAATTCATGGATTTTTTTCGACAAAGACCGGAATCTGGTTAAGAATTCGCCAGATTCAGCGCTTCAAACGACCGTGACACGGGCGAAGCGCCGCTTGCCCACCTGATAGACGTGGGTGGAACCGGCCGTCAACTCGAGGGACCGGTCCGCGACCCGCTCGCCGTCGATGCGCACGGCGCCCTGCTTGAGCATGCGCAGGGCTTCCGAGGTGCTCGGCGTCAGGCCCGCCGCCTTGAGCAGCGCGGCCAGGCCAATGCAGCCATCCACGGATTCGACTTCCAGATCTGGGATGTCCTCGGGCATGGCACCTTTCTGGAAGCGGGCAACGAAGGCTTCGCGAGCCGAGCGCGCCGCAGCATGACCATGGAAGCGGGCAACCAGCTCCTCGCCCAGCTCGAATTTGGCATCTCGTGGATTGGCGCCCGCGGCCACCCGCTCACGTAGTGCGACGATTTCCGATGCCGGACGGAGGCTGAGCAGCTCGAAGTACCGCCACATCAAATCGTCGGAAACGGACATGACCTTGCCGAACATGTCGTCTGGCAACTCGGTAATGCCTATATAGTTGCCCAGAGACTTGGACATTTTCTGCACGCCGTCCAGGCCCTCAAGCAGTGGCATTGTCAGAACCACCTGGGGCTTCTGCCCGAATTGTTCCTGGAGTTGGCGGCCGACCAGCAGGTTGAATTTCTGGTCGGTTCCCCCGAGCTCTACGTCGGCTTCCAGCGCCACCGAGTCATAGCCCTGTACCAGCGGATAGAGGAATTCGTGAATGGCGATTGGCTGCCCGGCGGCATACCGCTTGCTGAAATCGTCGCGCTCCAGCATCCGCGCCACGGTGTGACGGGACGCGAGCTGTACCAACTCGGCGGCCTTCATTGGTCCGAACCAGCGCGAATTGAACTCGATTCGCGTGCGCTCCGGGTCGAGAATCTTGAAGATCTGTTCCTGGTAGGTGCGCGCGTTCTCCGCCACTTCGTCGGGGGTGAGCGGCTTGCGTGTGACGTTCTTGCCGGTGGGATCGCCAATCATGCCGGTGAAATCGCCGATCAGGAAGATCGCCTCGTGGCCCAGATCCTGGAACTGCCGGAGCTTGTTGATGAGCACGGTGTGGCCCAGATGCAGATCGGGCGCCGTGGGGTCGAAGCCGGCCTTGATGCGCAGCGGCCGCCCCTCCGCCAGCTTCTGTTCCAGATCCTTCTCGATCAGAATTTCATCCGCCCCGCGGCGGATCTCGGCCATTGATTCAGCCACTGACGTCATATTCACCGAACCCCTGTCTGACTTGTCCGCGGCCGCGAACCGGAGAACCGCCGGTCAGTTCCAGACGCGGCTGCGGCCGTCCATACCCGCCTGCGCGGCAGGAAACCGATGCGGGAATCTGCCCGCCGGGCGCCGGGATAGCGGCACCGGGCCGCCACGGCAGCGTGCTAGTTTAGCCGAAGTGCCGGACGAGCGACGACCTCGTCGGCAGACTTTCCCCGGGGATATGGCGCCGAACAGCGCCGCGACGGCGCGGGACGGTTCCCGGAGCGCCAACCACCCATGTATGATTCAGCCTTGACCACCCTCCTGCGGAACCGGGGCGGGGCCGCGACAATTTCCGATATGTATTGCAGTCTTACACCAGCAAGCTAAAGTGAAAGGCAAAGATGCCGGGAGATTCTCAGAGCGTGAGCGACAGCCAGCCGCGAATTCGAATCGACTACAAGTCCGCCGCGCCTCCGCCGCGCACCCGGCTGCATCTCCGCTGGTTGGTGGCGGGCCTGACCCTGCCGGTGCTTGTCGCACTGGTCAGTTTGCCGTTCGACGATGCGGGCGCCAATCTCGACGGGACCGCGCCCGGGCTGGCGGACAACCTTCGGCATCTTGACCTTGCCCTGCCAACCCCGGAGGCCGGGAACACGAGCGTGGACCAGAAGGCGGACCCGACACCCCGTCCGCTGCGGCTGGTAGTCAAGCCGGGTGACAGCCTGGCGTCGATGTTCAGCCGCAACGGTCTCAGCGCCACCGACCTTCACTACATCATGGCGGGAAAAGGCGAGGCATCGCGGCTGCGCAAGCTGCGTCCCGGCGACGTCATTTCCGTGGTCACCGACAGCGCCGGCCGGGTGCAGCATCTGAGCGCCATTCTGGACCAGGATCACATCCTGCAAGTCAGCCGGAAGGGCGACAGCTACGCGTCCAGACTCGCGACCCGGCCCGTTCAGCGACATGCCAGTTATGCCCACGCCGTGATCACGTCGTCGCTGTTTGACGCCGGTGCGCAGGCCGGCCTCTCAGACAACCTTGTCATGAATCTTGCCCAGATCTTCCAGTGGGACATCGATTTCGTGCAGGACATTCGAGAAGGTGATCAGTTCACGCTCATTTACGAAGAGCTTTATCGGGACGGCGAGAAAATCCGCGACGGCGACATTCTGGCCGCCGAATTCGTCAACCAGGGTACGGTCTACCGCGCGGTGCGCTTCACCGACCCCAAGGGTCGAACGGACTATTACACGCCCGACGGACACAGCGTGCGCAAGGAGTTCATCCGCGCGCCAGTGGATTTCACCCGTATCAGCTCGGGTTTTTCAAGGGCACGCTACCACCCGATACTGGGCCGGGTGCGCAAGCACGAAGGCGTGGACTATGCCGCTCCCACAGGCACGCCGATCAAGGCGGCGGGCGACGGCAAGATCATCTTCCGAGGCCGCAAGGGCGGTTATGGAAACTGCATCATCATCCGCCACGGTGTCACCTACAGCACACTTTATGGACACATGTCGCGCTTCCGCGGCGGATTGCACGTGGGCAGTCGCGTGCGCCAGGGCCAGGTTATCGGCTATGTCGGGATGACCGGTCTGGCTACCGGTCCGCACCTGCATTACGAATTTCGCGTCAATGGCGTGCATCGCAATCCGCGTACGGTAAAGCTGCCTTCTGCCGCACCGGTGCCATCGCAATACGTGGACGCCTTCCACCACCAGACCGACTCGCTGTTGGCGCAGCTCGATTTTGCCCATGGGGCGCGCATGGTCGCCTCCTCGGGCGGCGAGTGAAGTTGGCGGTGCAGGACCACTGACGTGTCGGATTTCTACATAGGACTGATCTCCGGCACCAGCATGGACGGCGTGGATGCCGCACTGGTCGAGTTTGCCGGCGATGGCTGCCGGATTGGCGCCACCCACCATCTGCCCATGCCGACCGACATCACTGAATCACTCGCAAGCGCCATTGACCGGGGAGGAATCCGCCTGCCGGAACTCGGCAGCCTGGACGTACGCCTCGGCGAGCTCTTCGCCAATGCCGCGCTTTCGCTCATACAGGAAATCAACCTTGATCCCGGCCGGGTGACAGCCATCGGAAGTCATGGGCAGACACTCTGGCATGCGCCGGATGACGCGCCGCCCAGCACACTGCAGATTGGCGACCCCAACGTCATCGCGGAGCGCACCGGCATTACCACAGTAGCCGACTTTCGCCGCCGCGATCTGGCTTTGGGAGGTCAGGGTGCGCCGCTGGTGCCGGCATTTCACGCCGCCATGCTCTCCCGGCCCGGAACAGCGCGGGCTGTCGTCAATATCGGCGGCATCGCCAACATCACCTTCCTGCCCGGAAATGACGATCCCGTCATGGGATTCGATACGGGCCCCGGCAACCGGCTCATGGACCTCTGGTGTCGAAGACATCTCGACAAACCGTGGGATGAAGACGGCGCCTGGGCAGCCAGCGGCAAGGTGAACGACGCCTTGCTGGAGCTGTTGCTTGCCGACCCTTTTTTGCACCGCCTGCCGCCCAAGAGCACTGGCCGCGAACACTTCAATGCGGCCTGGCTGGACAAGACCCTCGAACGCCTCGGCGGCAATCCGGCTGCCGCGGATGTGCAGGCGACGCTTTGCGCATTGACTGCCCGGAGCCTCGCTCATTCGCTGCAGAACCTCAGCCCGGCTCCGCAAAGTGTACTGGTCTGTGGTGGAGGGGCGCACAACCCAACGCTTTTGCGCGCCCTGCAGGACGACGTCGGAGCCATGACCATCGAGTCCACAGCCGATTACGGCCTGAACCCCGACTACGTGGAAGCTGCGGCCTTTGCCTGGCTGGCACGTGAAACGCTGGCAGGCCGGCCGGGCAACCTGCCCTCGGTTACCGGCGCACGCGCGGCGCGGCCTCTGGGCGCCATTTTCCCGAGCACGGGCGCCAGCGACTAGGAGTACGGATTCACCGTCCGCCTGGCCGCGACACGTCGGGAAACCAACGCCGCGAGAGGCTGCCCCGAACACCCGCAACCCGATCGGAACAGAAAAGGCGGCCGGATGGCCGCCTTTTCACTTCACTGTAAAGACATCGCGCCGAAGACCGGCACATGCGAGAGCGGTGACGCTGAAATTCAGACCGAAAACGACGAGCCGCAGCCGCAGGTCGTCGTGGCATTGGGGTTGCGGATGACGAATTGCGCGCCTTCCAGGCCCTCGGTGTAATCGATTTCCGCTCCCATCAGGTACTGCACGCTCATGGGATCGATCACCAGGGTCACCCCGGCATTTTCCACCTGCGTGTCGCCCTCCTCGACATTCTCGTCGAAGGTGAAGCCATACTGGAAGCCCGAGCAGCCGCCACCACTGACGAATACCCGGAGCTTGAGCGCGGGATTGTTTTCGTCCCGAATCAACTCGCCTACCTTGCGGGCCGCTGCGTCCGTGAAGACCAACGGGCTGTCGGCTGACTGTTTGACCGGATCGGTGCTCATGGAATCGTGTTTCCGTTGACGGATATCGGCAATACTGCCTGAAAAGCTAGCATTTCCTGAGTGAATTTATCAACTATTTTTCGGACTCGTCGTCGCCCGCCTGCTCGGCGTGGTTGCCGGCGTGGCCGAGGAGTCTGGGCGAGCCGGTCGGCCGGTGCACCAGCTTGCCATTGACACTCGCACCCACGGCCATTTCGATCAGGTTGTAATAGACATCGCCGTTGACCCGGGCATGCACGCCCAGCTCAACCCGCTCGCCGGCATGGACGTCGCCGTTGACTTCACCATCGAGCAGAATATTGGGTACGTGGATTTCACCCTCCACCGCACCGTTTTCGCTGAGACTGAGCATGGAATTGTCATCCTCCGCGACCACGTTCCCCTTCACCCGGCCGTCCACATGGAGACCGCCGGTGAAATGCAGGTCGCCGGTGATTTCACTGTTGCGACCGATCAGGGTATCGATCTGGGTGTTGCGACGCTTGGTATTGCTGTTTCCCCACATGGCTGACTGCGCCTCCTATCCGGTAATTCGGGACCACTGATAGCTTTTCTGCAGAGCATCCCGCCGTCCATGCGGTTCCACATCCACCTCCACCCGGTCGGGCACAAATCCCTCCGGCAGAGTGAAATCCCCCTCCAGATCCTGAAAGTACCGGAAGGAGAAGACCGGACGTCCCTTCTTGTCCAATGCAACATCATTCAGTTTCAGACTCACCGGCTGGCCGCCCTGCACGCCGTGCAAAGTCACATTGACCACGCCATCCGCGCGCCGGTCGTGCTTGACGGCCTGGATCAGCATAAGCCGGTAATGGTAGACCCGATTGTCGGGCCCGGCCGTGATACGGAAGTTCTGTATCTTGAGACCGCTCTCGCCGTCCTCCGGGGAAACGATGCCGCGGTAGAATGCCAGTTCTTCCCGCAGCTTGAGAATCTGGTCCTGCAGGTCGCCGACATTGCCGCGCACCTGATCGCGCGCTTCCTGATCAATCTGGTTGGAGCGCTGGAGCAAGGCCACCTTTTCGCGCAGGTCCTGGTTGTCCTTGCGCGCCTGGGCAAGCTGGTCGCGGAGAGCTTGTTCGGTCTTTTGCGCCGCCACGCTGTCGTAGCCGCCCTGCCAGCGCCCGTACTGCCATACACCGGCCACGACCGCCAGCAATGCCAGGGCGAGGCCGAGACGAATCAGCGCCGTGCGACGCGGTTGATGGGGCTTTATAACCAGACTTTTCGTGTTCATGACCTAGAAAATCGATCGATTCAACCCGGGTTCGTCAACGGCTGACGAAGGTCGCGAATTCCGAATAGTAACCGCGCAAAGTCTGTAACAGAAGGGCGTGGATCACATCGCCGCTCCCGCGAAGTGCAGGGCAACACCCCGATTGTTGCGAAAAGGCGGCAAATCAACGGGACTTTTCTAATGGTAACGCAGCATCTGCCGGGCGAGGCGGCTGCTGCGCACGATATCGGAAAGCGTGAGAACACCAACCACATCCTCCGGATGTTCCAGTTTCCCGGTGGGTGTGACCAGGGCGATTTCCACATTCGCGGCGCGCATCCGGCCGACGATGTCGAATACCATGTCCTCCCGCCCGACCACGATATAACGGCTGCCGACATGTTCCTCAAGCCAGCTTTGCACATCGCCGCTGCGGGTAAGCGCCCAATGGCGCTCGGAGGTCAGCACCGCGGTAATACTGTCGCCGTCGATCACCAATACGTGGGGTACGTTGCGCCGCCGCCCCAGATATTTGCGGCGAATCTCGCCAAGCGCTTCGCCGCTGGAAACCCGGATTAGCGGGGTTTCAATGACGTCCATGGCCCGCCGCAGCATGAAGAGGTTGGTCTGCAGGGCGTCCGGCACATAATGCCCGCGCCGTGCCAGCTTGTAGGTATAGATGCTGTCTTCCATGAAAAGGCGCCGAACGCCGTACGCCAGGGACACGGTGATCATCAGGGGGATGATGGCGTGATAGTCCCGTGTCATCTCGAAAATCATGATGATGGCAGTGAGCACCGCGCCGGTCGCACTCCCCACCACTGCAGCCATGCCCACCAGGGCGAGCGTGGCCGGATCCACCCCGATTCCCGGCGCGAATGCCTGAATGATTCCCCCGAATGCGGCGCCCAGCGAGGCGCCCAGAAAAAGGGCCGGCGAGAATACGCCGCCGGAGGCGCCGGTGCCCAGGGTCAGCGCGGTGGCAGCCATCTTGGCGGCAAAGAGCAGCATGAGAAACCATGGATCGGTCAGGGCGCGGGTCAGAATATCCTGAACTGTCGCGTAGCCCACCCCCTGAATGTAATAGTGACCGGCATGATGCATGAACAGATACATCATCAGGCCCACCAGAAACATGCCGGCCGCATGCCGCAGATAATCGTTGCGCACATACCGCTCGGCAAGATTTTCCACGGCGTAGATCGAGCGGATGTAGAACAACGCGGCAAGCCCCAGCAACAGGCCCAGAAGAACGTACACGGCCACCTGGCTCAGGGATGTGAGTTCCAGACCGTAACCGGCCAGCTCGGGGATATTGAAGGAAGGCGTGTTGCCGAAAACCGCACGTCCGACAAAGGCCGCGGCCCCGGTGGCGAGGGCGACGGGAATCAGGGTCCGCGCGCTGGTTTCAGGCAGGATGATTTCAATGGAAAACAACAACCCCCCGAGCGGGGCGTTGAAGGTCGCGGCAATTCCTCCGGCGGCACCGCTTGCGATCAGCGTGATCCGCTGCCACTCGGGCATGCGGATCCACTGGCCGAGGCTGGACCCGAAGGATGAGCCGATCTGGATGATCGGCCCTTCACGCCCCACCGCACCCCCGGTACCGATGGAAATCGACGAGGCCAGCGCCTTGATCAGCGCCACGACCGGCCGGATCACGCCGCGATTGTAGTAGATCGCGTCGACGACCTCCGGCACGCCATGCCCCTTGGCCTCGGGTGCGAAATTCCGCACCAGAAACACCACCACGAACGCGCCCACTACAGGGATGAGGACGACCAGCACTCCGAGGGGGCTGGGGTCGGCGTGCGTGTTGGCGTCGTAGATAAAGGAAAATTGGCCGAACAGGGAGAGATTGTGGAAAAAAGCGATCAGGCCGCGGAAGGCCACGGCACCGTAGCCCGCGACCACGCCGACAAGCACCGCCAGGGCGGCCAGGCGCAGGTTGGACACATCCTCGAAACGGGGTCGCCACATAGAAGTTCAGGATCCATTGGGAGTCCGGCCGCTCGGGCCTCTGCCGACCTTACCAGAGGGACCGGCGGCACGCCATTGATCCGCAACCTGACCCATGCATGTATCGGGGCGACATGGTAAGATGTGAAATTACCTGTGAAGAATAGTGGCGACGCCCGCCCAGGGCCGACTCGCTACGCAAAGACCCGGTCGGCCGATGGCCGACGGACCCCGGTTGACGACGCAACACCCGCTACAGCGGCGCTTCCCGCCCATGGCTGGGCGCCCCGCCAGTGGCTGCGCGCGTTATCCGCCGCAATGGAGGATCGAACCACAAAATGCCCTACAGGCTGCGCTCTCTTTTCTCGCTGACGGGGTGGAAGACCCGGCTTGTCTTCTGGGTGGGCGCAATCGCTGTTGGTGGCATCGCTGCGGGTTTCGCACTCGGCGCGGAGCAGATGGAAGAGTATCACCGCGCCATCGTCCACGAATCGCCCTATCTGCCGCTGCTTCTCACGCCACTGGGCCTTATGATGGCCACCTGGCTGACCCGGCGCATCTTTCCCGGCTCGCATGGCAGCGGCATTCCCCAGGCAATTGCCGCCCTGCACACGGGCAGCTTCGAACTCCGACAGAAAGTGCTCTCGCTGCGCATCGCGGTGGGCAAGATTCTCATTACCCTGCTCGGCCTCCTCTCCGGCGCCACGATCGGACGTGAAGGCCCCACCGTCCACGTCGGTGCGGCATTGATGTATTCCCTGGGCCGGGCTGCCCGCTTCCCGCATCGCTACCTGGAACACGGCCTGATCCTGGCCGGCGGCGCGGCGGGCATCTCCGCCGCGTTCAACACACCCATTGCCGGAATCATGTTCGCCATAGAGGAACTCGCACGCACGTTCGAGGAGCGCAGCAGTGGCACCCTGCTCACGGCGGTCATAGTGGCCGGCGTCATGACCATTGCGCTGCAGGGCAACTACACCTATTTCGGCAACACCAGCGCGGTGCTGGAAAATCCGGGCTCGTGGATCGCGGTGCCCATTTGCGGCGTGATCGGCGGTCTCATAGGGGGCGCTTTCAGTGCCGGCATCATCAGCGGCACCAAGCGCATCGCTCCCCACCTGGGCAAGCGGCCGATGCTGGTGGCCGGCCTGCTCGGGCTCGCGCTGGCCGGGCTCGGGATTCTGACCCACGGCAACTCCTACGGCGCGGGCTATGTGGAGGCCAAGGCCATCCTCACCAGCTCCGAACATCCGGGCGTGCTATACCCGCTGAGCAAGATGCTCGCCACCATGATCTCGTATCTGAGCGGGATCCCGGGAGGCATCTTCGCGCCGTCACTGGCGGCCGGCGCCGGCCTGGGCCAGGACCTTGCGCCGCTGATCCCCTCCGCACCGATCGCGGCAGTGGTCATCCTCGGGATGGTGGCCTACTTTACAGGCGTGGTACAGACACCCATCACCGGGGCGGTCATTGTCATGGAAATGGTCAATAACCACGGCATGGTGCTACCGATCATGGCCACCGCCTTTATCGCCTTCGGCGCCTCCAAGCTGGTCTGTCGCAAGGCCATCTATGAAGCGCTTGCCGAGGAGTTCAGCAGCGAAGAAGCCCGCCAGGAGGCCGAAGAAGCGGCCGAAGTGCAGGTGGAAACTGATGAAGCGCTGGAGGACAAGTCCTGATGCTTTGGGTAAAGGCTTTCCACGTCATCTTCATGGTCACGTGGTTCGCGGGCCTGTTCTACCTTCCGCGCCTTTTCGTCTATCACGCCATGACCGATGACCCGGCCGGCCGTGAACGTTTCAAGACCATGGAGCGCAAGCTCTACTACGGAATCATGACGCCCGGCGCCATTCTGACCATCGCCTTCGGAATCTGGCTGTTGTTCGCCTATGCCTGGAGCGCCTGGCACTCCACGGGCTGGCTGCATGCCAAACTGGTACTGGCCGCTCTGCTGGTCGGCTATCACCTGTGGTGCGGACGGCTGGTCGCGGATTTCGCCCGGGATCGCAACCGTCACGGGCATCGCTGGTATCGCATATTCAACGAAGTGCCGGTGCTGTTCCTGGTCGCCATGGTGATCCTGGTGGTCGTCAAGCCCTTCTGAGTATTGCGCAGGGATCCGGAACGCAGGGCTTTAAATCTCGCAGGACAACCCTAGATAAGACCTGTGAACCGGCAACCGCGAGGCGACGCCGGCAATTTTTTTCGACCCGTCAATACTTCACTGAGGAGGTGTACATGAGCGTTCTGGTTGGACGCAAGGCCCCCGATTTCACCTGCGCCGCCGTACTCGGCAATGGCGAAATCGTGGAGGACTTCCATTTCGCCGAGGCGACCAAGGGCAAATATTCGCTGGTGTTTTTCTACCCCATGGACTTCACGTTCGTCTGCCCCTCGGAACTCATCGCCCTCGACAAGCGAAACGAGGAATTCAAAAAGCGTGACGTGGAGGTCATTGGCGTGTCCATCGACTCGCAGTTCGTGCACAACGCCTGGCGCAACACGCCCGTGGACAAGGGCGGCATTGGCAAGGTCGGCTATACCCTGGCGGCGGATGTCACCCATCAGATTGCCCGGGACTTCGGCGTCGAAACGCCTGACGGCGCGGTTGCGTTCCGTGGGGCATTTCTGATCGACAAGGACGGCGTGGTGCGTCACCAGACCGTCAACGATCTTCCGCTGGGTCGCAATATCGACGAACTTCTCCGGGTGGTCGACGCCCTGCAGTTCTTCGAGGCAAACGGCGAAGTCTGCCCTGCTGGCTGGCAGAAAGGCGATCAGGGTATGCAGGCCGATCCGGAAGGTGTGGCCGACTACCTTTCCAGGCAGGCCGCCAATCTGTAGTTCATGCCGATTTCGCCCGCGACATCGCGGGCAGGGCAAGAAAAAGCCGCCTCCCGGCAATCGGGAGGCGGCTTCCTTGTCAGGGCCAGTACTGGCGTCAACCCATCTGTGACTGCAGATAGTTCTGCGCACCCACCTTGTCGATCAACTCCAACTGGGTCTCGAGCCAGTCAATGTGCTCTTCTTCATTCTGCAGAATGTCCTCGAGCAGCTCGCGGGACACGTAATCGCCGACCGATTCACAATGGGCAATCCCCTCGCGCAGTGTCGGCAGTGCGGCCTTCTCAAGCTTCAGATCACAGGCCAGCAGTTCGGGCACGTCCTCGCCGATCATCAACTTGCCGAGTTCCTGGAGATTCGGCAGCCCCTCCAGAAAGAGAATCCGCTCGATCAGGCGGTCGGCGTGCTTCATCTCGTCGATTGACTCGTGGTGTTCAAACTCGCCCAGTGACTTCAGGCCCCAGTCATTGAGCATCCTGGAATGCAGAAAATACTGGTTGATCGCGGTGAGTTCGTTGGTGAGTGCCTGGTTGAGAAATTCGATGACTTTCTTGTCGCCTTTCATGCCTCACCCCTGAAGCGGGCGCCAGTGCAGCGCGTGAACGGAAGGTCAGGGCGCATTATGGCAGTGCCATCGCGTCTCATCAATTTGACATACAGGCAGGATTCCCCGGACGAACCGGACCGTGGGTTCTCACGGATGCGAATGGTAGACATGAACACGGGCGCGCGGCTCGGCGCTCATGGTGCCAAGCTCTTCGGCCACGATCTCGGCCGCCTGCGGGCGGCACCGGCCACACGCTGCCGCCACTCCGAGGGCGTCGGTGAGATCATCGACCGTCCGGCAGCCTTCCCGCACGGCGGCGCGAATCTGTTTGTCGGTGACAGCCTGGCAAATGCAGACGTACATGTCCTTCCCGGAACGTTGTGGAATACCGGCCATGATAATGGCCATATCACCTTCTCGCAAATAAATCGTAATGAGAATGATTTGCATTTATGAATGCAATTAACTAGACTCCGCGGCGTCGGCTTTCACCAGGAAACGCAAAAGAGGATGTCCACGCCATGAAGTCCCGACTGCTCCCCCTTGTCGCTCTCGCCAGCCTGGCCGCAACCCTCCCCGCCCGGGCGGATCAGTCCCCGGATTCGCCGCCCGACAACGCCGAGCTCTACCAGATCATCCAGGCGCAGCAGAACGAAATCGACCAGCTTCGCGAACAACGCTCCAGCCCGGGCGATGCCACACATATCGGCGGCTACGGCGAGTTGCACTTCAACCACCTCGACAGCGGCCACACGGTCGACCTGAGCCGATTCGTTCTTTTCTTCGGCCATGACTTCAGCGACCGGGTCAGTTTTGCATCGGAACTGGAAATCGAGCACGCGGTGGCCAGCGCCGACGACGAGGGCGAAGTCGAGGTGGAACAGGCCTATGTGCGTTTCGCCCTGAACAGGGACAACGCCCTCAAGGCGGGACTGTTCCTGCTGCCGGTGGGCCTGCTCAATGAAACGCACGAACCACCAACCTTCTATGGCGTTAACCGCAACCCGGTGGAAACCTTCATCATCCCCACCACCTGGCGCGAAGCCGGCGTTCTGTGGACAAGCCGTCAGGGGGCCTGGCAATACGATCTGGGCCTGCACACCGGCTTCAGGGCGGATGCCGGCTTCGACATTGCCGAAGCCCACCAGGAAGCCCAGAATGCCGTAGCCAACGATCCAGCTGCCACGGCCCGGGTTCGCTACCGCGGAATCGCGGGACTGGAACTGGCCGCCAGCCTCGACTACCAGGGCGACCTTACCCAGAGCACGGTGAACGGTTCCGGACCCGCCACCCTCGCGGAAGTCCACGCGGTGTGGCGCTCGGGCGCCTGGACCTTCACCGGGCTGTATGGCGACTGGAGTATCTCAGGAAACGCCGCGGCGGCCCTCGACAAGGACCGGCAAAACGGCTACTACCTCGAGGGCAGCTACCGTATGAACCGCCAGTTCGGCGTGTTCGGCCGCTACAGCGAATGGGACACCGGCGGATTCGGCGACACGGCCATAAGCCAGTCGCAAGCGGGGTTCAACTACTGGCCGGTAGACAACGTGGTCATCAAGTTCGACTTGCAGAAACAGGGCAAGGCGGGCAGCGACGACGGCTTCAACATCGGCCTCGGCTACATGTTCTGAGCAGGGGCAATCCGTGCTTTCGGAAAGTTCCAGGCCGCGGGCCGCCTGCACCGTTCACCGATTGCGGCGCATCCGACGCCACCCCGCTGGACCGAGCCGTGGCCGTGGCAAAGACAGGCAATCTGCGCGACCTGGGCGATTCGGCGCCAGACATGCACAATGGTGCCTGTCACGAGCTGGCCGCGGTGATCGCCTTCTTTCGGCAGGCCGACCAGCTCGCCCGCGAGGGCAGGGGCGCAACGCCGATCCGAGGATGGTCAACGTCACGCTGAGCGCGCAGGACATCGACAATCTGGCGGCTTTCCTGAAAGCACTGAACGAGGACTACGATTGAAAACGCTGATCGCGAGCCTGGCGCTGACCCTGCCACTGTCGTTCGCCGCCGCAGCGCCGGCCAACGACCCCACGCAGGCGTTCCTCCAGCAGACTTTTTCCGCCGGTGTCCCGCAAGCGCAGGCCCTCTGGCTTACCGGCGAACGCCGCAAGGCGGTCACCGACATTCTGGGGCATCCGCCGGGCAGTCTGCGGATTCGCTATTGGCGGCAGGCGCGGCGCAGCGCCTGGGTGCTGGAGGAAATCGGCAAGGAACGCCCCATCACCATCGGTGTGGTGATCGATGGCGGACGCATCGCCGATCTGCGCATCCTGGCCTATCGCGAGGAACGAGGCGGTGAAGTGCAGGAGCCCTTCTTCACCCGGCAGTTCCAGGGCGCCGAATTGAACGGCAAACGTCGCCTGGACCGATCGATTGACGGTATTTCCGGGGCCACGCTGTCGGTCTCCGCGGTGAAGCGCGTGGCGCGTGAAGCTCTCTATCTGGCGAGCCAGTTGCCGGCGGAGTCAGGCGATGACGCGTGACCGCCGCTTTGGCTGGCGCGAGCGCCTGCGCTCGATCTACATCTGGCATCGCTATGCCGGGTTGACGGCGGCGCTGCTGGCCATCCATCTGGCCGTGACCGGATTGCTGCTGAATCACTCACATGCCCTGGGCCTCGACCGCGCCTACATATCCAGCGAGTGGCTGCTGGATGCCTACGGCGTGAAGGCCCCGGACATTCACGCCTTTCGTGTCGGCACGCACCTATTTGCCGGCCTGGGGGACAGGCTTTACCGGGACGGGCGAGAACTCACCCGCAATGCCGGCGGGCTGGTGGGAGCGGCTGAAGACAATGGTATCGTGGTCGTCGCCACCAGGGAGGCCGTGTACCTGTTGACGCCGGAGGGCGAGGTGGTGGACCGGCTGGAGACCCCGGTGCCGCTCCAGAGACTGGGCTGGAATCATGGTCATCTGGCATTCAAGACAGCGAACGGCGGTCTTTCCGGAGGCGCCGACTGGCTGCGACTGCAATCGAGTCCGCCCCCCGACCGGCCGGTTCGCGCTGTCCGCCTGTCAGCAGCGGAGACCCGACAACTCAAGCGGATCTACCGCAGCCGAACGGTTACCGAAGAGCGCGTGCTGCGCGACCTGCACACGGGCAGATTGCTCGGACTCGCCGGCCCGCTGGCGGTGGACTTCGCCGGCCTGCTGCTGTGCCTTCTGGGATTGAGTGGCGTGTTCGTCTGGTGGCAGCGTCGCCAGTCCCGGCAACGCCACCGCAAACCGGCCGGCTAGCCGCGCCGCCCACCGTGCACGGGGCGCTCGGGAATGCCGTCGGGAAACAGCAGTGGTGCCAATTGCTCGAGCGCGCGTCGATAGACCCGGCGCTTGAAGAAGATCACTTCGTCGATCGGTTGCCAATAGTCAACCCAGCGCCACCGGTCAAACTCCGGCTGATCACTGGCATTCAACGATACCGCCGACTCGTCGCCCACCAGCCGCAGCAGGTACCAGATCTGCTTCTGACCAATGCACAGCGGGCGCCGGTCGCGCCGCAGGTAGCGATCGGGCAGGCGATAGCGCAGCCAGCCGCGCGTGCGTCCCATGATGTCCACGGCCTGCGCGGACAGGCCGACTTCCTCGGCCAGTTCCCTGAAAAGGGCTTCCTCCGGTGCTTCGTCGGCCCGAATGCCGCCCTGCGGGAATTGCCAGCCGGAGCGGCCGATCCGTCGCGCCCAGAACACCTGGCCCTCGTCATTGGAGAGAATGATGCCCACGTTGGGGCGGAATCCGTCAGTGTCAATCACGTGGCAAATATCTTGCAGACTGTTGGTGCGATTCTTCCACACGCCCGGGTCATCGGCAAACCCTCCATCTTGTGCACGCAACAGTGTATCGCTTACCCTTTTCTGCCCATGCCGGTGATTCCCCGGAGTCCGCGAAATTGACCCTGGCCATCTTTGATCTCGACAACACACTGCTCGCCGGCGACAGCGATTATCTGTGGAGCCAGCACCTGGTGCGTCGTGGCGTCGTGGATCCGGAGCATCACACCCGCGAACATGATCGTTTTTTCCGCGAATACCTGGCGGGCACCATCGATATTCATGAATATCTGTCCTTCGGACTGGCGCCCTTGCGCGGGCAGACCATGGAGACCTTGCGGCAATGGCGTCGCGAGTTCATCCATGAGTGCATCACGCCTATCATCCCGGAACTCACTCCACGTCTGCTCGGCGAACACCGCAGCCGGGGACACCAGATCATCATCATCACTGCTACCAATCGGTTTGTCGCGGAACCGGTGGCTGAACACCTGGGCGTCGAGCTGCTGCTGGCCACGGAACCGGAGATCGTTGAGGAGCGCTTCACCGGACGCACGGTCGGCGAACCCTGTTTCCGGGAGGGCAAGTTGACGCACCTTCAGGCGTGGCTGGAACGCAGTGGACAGACGCTTGCCGGCGCCTGGTTCTATTCGGACTCTCACAACGACCTTCCGCTCCTGGAAAAGGTGGACAATCCGGTTGCCGTCAACCCGGATCCGGTGCTTGCCGAGACCGCGCATCTGCGCGGCTGGCCCGTGCTGCTGCACGACGCGCCGCAGGCCGACGGCAGACTGCAGCTATTCCGGGAGGACCGCCCGGAATGATTCCGCCGCTGGGGCGGCGGGTCGGAACCGCCGGGCTGCTCGGCGGCCTCGCCCTTCTGCTCGCCAGCATCTTCGTCGCCGCCCTGATGAGCGGCAGCGTTCCAATTTCACCCGCCCAGGTGCTACGCGCCCTGACCGGAGGCGGTGACGCGCTGACCCGTACGCTGGTGGTGGACCTGCGTTTCGAGCGGGCACTGACCGCGGTCGCGACCGGCGGGCTGCTGGCCATGGCCGGCGCGTTGATGCAGGTGTTGCTTCGCAATCCGCTGGCCGACCCCTACATCCTTGGCGTGTCCGGCGGCGCCTCGGTCGGCGCGCTGGGCACCATGCTGCTTGGACTCGGCTCGGTCTGGCTGGCTCCGGCGGCGTTCGCCGGTGCCCTGCTCTCCACCCTGCTGGTCTTTGCGCTGGCTCACGGTCGGGGCGGCTGGACACCGACCCGCCTGCTCTTGACGGGCGTGGTGGTCGCTGCCGGGTGGGGCGCGGTGATCAGCCTGTTACTGGCGCTGGGTTCCGACAGCAGCCTGCACAGCATGCTTTTCTGGCTCATGGGCGATCTGGCCTACCGCCAGTCCGGTCCCTGGGGGCTGGTCGCGCTGGGCCTCGGGCTGGCGGCGACGCTGCCCTTCGCCCGACATCTCAACGTCCTGGCGCGCGGCGAAACCCTGGCTGAAGCCCTGGGCGTCGCCGTGCGGCCGGCGAATATCGCCATCTACGTTGCCGCTTCATTGTTCACGGCCGTCGCCGTCACCGAAGCCGGCGGGATCGGTTTTGTCGGGCTCGTCGTACCCCATATGCTGCGTCTGGTGAGCGGCTCCGACCATCGGGTGCTTCTGCCAGGCTCCGTGCTGCTTGGCGGTGCGCTGGTCCTTGCCGCCGACACGCTGGGGCGGACGGTGATGGCGCCGCGGCAGCTGCCCGTGGGTGTCCTCATGGCGTTCATCGGCGTGCCGCTGTTCCTGTATCTGATCAACCGGGCACGGGGACCGCTCTGATGGGCGACGCTCTGCTTCAGACCCGGGGGCTCGAGGTGAGAATCGCCGGCAAGCACGTGTGCCACCAGCTCGATCTGGACGTGGCGCGTGGCGAATGCCTCGGCCTGTTGGGCGGCAACGGCGTAGGCAAGAGCACGCTGCTGCACACGCTGGCCGGTCTGCGTCCCGCCGAGGCCGGCGAAATACGTGCCGACGGTTCACCGCTGGAGTCCCTGGCCCGCCGCGAACGGGCCCGGCGCATCGGCATCCTCATGCAGCGCGAGGAAACCAATTTCCCCGCGACAGTCCTCGAAACCGCGCTCATAGGACGGCATCCGCACATCGGCTTCTGGCGCTGGGAATCGCACGCCGACGTCGCCATGGCGCGGCGGATTCTCAGGCAGGTGGGCATGGACGGGCTCGAGCAGCGACCACAGGATCAGCTGTCCGGCGGCGAGCGGCGCCGCCTGGCAATCGCCACCGTGCTCGCCCAGGATCCGCGCATCTTCCTGCTTGACGAACCCACCAATCAACTGGATCTCCATCATCAGTTGATGGTGCTCGACCTGTTCCGGGCCCGTGCTCGGGAACAGGGGCGGGGTCTCGTCATGGCGCTGCACGACGTCAACCTCGCGGCCCGCTACTGCCAGCAGGTGATGCTGCTTTTCGGGCAGGGCGAAACACTGATTGGGCCGGTGGACGAGGTCCTCAACGAAGACAACCTCAGTCGACTCTTCCACACGCGGGTGCGCGGCATCCGCAGCAATGGCGACCGGGTCTTCGTGCCGGAATCACTCGGCTGAGTGATCAGTCGGCGGCGCGGCTGACTCGCCAACCCTCCAGATAGAGTGCATCGGCCTCGCTGCGCTCGAAGAATGCCAGCGCCTCGGCCGGTGTCTCCACAATCGGCTCACCAGGTCCGTTGAGCGAGGTGTTCATGACCACCGGTACACCGGTCTGCTTTTCGAATTCCCGCAGCACGGCGTGGATACGCCCGGCATCGGCCGCCACCGTCTGCACGCGCGCCGTGCCGTCCACATGGGTGATGGCCGGCAATCGGCGGCTGCGCACGCGCGCGGTGAACAGCATGTAGGGCGCCGGCGCGGGACAATCCGAAAACCAGTCGGCAAAGCTTTCCTCGAGCACCGCCGGTGCGAACGGCCGCCAGCCCTCACGCCCCTTGATGCGATTCACACGGGCCCAGTTGTCCGCGACCGTGGGATTTGCCAGCAGGGAGCGATGACACAGCGCCCTCGGTCCCGCCTCACTGCGCCCCTCGAACCAGGCGACGACCCGATCCGCCGCCAGATCGTCGGCGGCGGCCTTCGCGACGTCGTCCGGCCGGGTCACGACCAGACGCTGTCCGGCATCGGCAAGTACCGTTTCCAGGGCCGCCTCCGGGACCGGCAGACCCAGGTAGGGCGAACGGTTGTCGGCGGCGGCCCCGGTCTCGACCGGCTGTTCCAGAACGTTGTGTGCCAGGTAGAGCGCCGCCCCCACCGAGAGTCCGCCGTCGTCGCAATTGGGTTCAATGAATATCTCGCGGAAAGGCCCGTCCATGTAGAGACGGCTGTTGCCGGGGCAATTCAGAGCACAGCCTCCGGACAGGCAAAGAGCGGGGGTTGCGAGGCCGCCGGCACGCAGCATGGCATCGAATTGCCGGCACGCTTCAAGCAGTGTTTCCTCGAACAGCCGCTGGGTCGAAGCGGCAATGTCCACGCTCAGCGGGCCCAGCAGATGCTCGCGGCTTCCCACGTGCATGGCATAGCCCCGGTCGCGTGCCAGCGTCAGACAGTGTTCCAGCCAGGCTTCCAGCGGGGGCTTGCCGGTTTGCTTATGAATGTCGAAGCAATTGCCCACGAAGCGTGAATCAAAGAACCGCGGCCGACCATAGGAAGACAAGCCCATCATCTTGCCCTCGGCCCCCAGCATGGGGAAGCCAAGATGCGTGGCAGTCCCTTCATAAAGGCCACCGATCACCAGGTTGTGCGGGGTGGCGACATAGAGACGGTGCCCTTCGCCATAGGCGAAATAGCCGCTCAGGTTGCGCCGGGCATCGCCACCATCGGCCGTGATGACTGCCGCCCGTTCGAATCCCGAGCGGTAGAACGTGGATGCCGCGTGAGCCACATGATGATCCACGAAATAGCCGGGAATCCGGTCACCCGCCAGATCCACGGTCACCGGGTAGTGCATTCCCAGCCGCAACGTGTCGGACAACTGCTCGGGCCCGAAAGGCAGCCCGCCGAGCGAGACCAGGGGGCGCTGCTGATGCCATTCATCCCGCGTGAGGTAGGCATCCAGCCAGCCGGTGCTCGCCAGCCGACCCGCGGCCAGTTCACGCCACTCCGGAAAAAGTCGTTTCCAGTGCGCCAGCAGGGCCTGCGGCACTTCACCCTCTGGTGCGGAAAGCATGCGACCGAGACCGCGCGCCAGGCGCTGTTCCAGCGCGGCGCTGCCGGGTGGCAGAAACTGTTCCAGCGGAGAGTCCGCGGGATGGCGGCCGGTACTCCCGAAGCGAATTTCAAGGCGGTCGACCAGCCCGGTCATCAATTCGAAATCCTGGGTGGATACGATCGCACAGTAGTCGATCTCGTTGGGAGCGAGTCCACTGGCCGTCAGGGCGCGATCCAGGTCGCTCTGGCGCAGCCCGGCGGAGTGCTTCTGGCGGGTGAATCGCTCGGCCAGCACATGTGCGATGATCCGACCGTTCCGAATGACGGTGATCGAGGCATCGTGCCCGAAATGCAATCCGAGAATATTCATGCGTGAGACGACTCCCCCGAACCATCGGCGGCCGGGATGATGTCAAAGGCCAGACTGATGCGGTGCTGGTCGGCTTCGAACGGCACCGTGGAATGGTGGAAATAGGATGGAAACAACACCATGCGCCCGTTCCGCGGCTCAATCCGGTCAATTTTTGCGGACCGCCGCGTACGCAATCCGGCCGGCGGCCGGCCGAATTCGAGCCAGCCGGCCTGCTCTTGCGTGCCCGCGAACGGCGGGACCTGGCAGTAATACACGCCGCTCAGCCAGGCATCCGGGTGGATGTGCGGCAATTGGTGGCCGCTGTTTTCCAGCGCCACGGCCCACATATTGACTCGCCAGGCGGATGGACGGCGTGAAGCGAAGGGATGCTCGGGATCGGCAACCAGCGACCGGAAATAATCGCCCACTGCTTCACCTATCAGCGCACGCATGGCGGCCAGTGCGGAAGCATCCCGCTCCGTCAGGTTGCCGGTCTGGTAGCCGCCGCGAGTGGTGTTGCCGACCCGTTCCCAGGTCAGGCCCGGGTCCTCGAGAATGGCGCGTGACAATGCCGCGTTGAAGGCGTCCAGGGAAGGATAACCGGCGGGAACCGCGCATTCGCGAATTCGCACGAGCCGATCCACGTCCAGCAGCCGCTCTGCTTGCTGATCGTGGCCTGCCTCGCGCAGGGCTATGCCCCGGTAGGCCAGCGCCCGGCGGTCCGCCGGCCGCAGAGCAAGGCATCTGTCGAGCGCGCTCAGCGCCGCATCCGGATTCCCCTGGCTCAGCCAGGCCGAGCCCAGGAAGCAGGCGGCGTCGGCAAAATCCGGCTGGAGTTCGAGCGCCCGCTGGTAGCATTCGATGGCCTGCGGATAGCGTTCCAGATCCTTGAGGACGTTGCCCAGCTCCACCCAGGCCATGACAAATCGCGGCTCGATGTCGAGCAGCCGGCGGAAGGCGGCAACCGCCTCTTCCCGGCGACCGGCCAGCCGGAGTGCCGCGCCCCGCTGCTGGTGAAGCTGCACCCAATCCGGCCAGGACCCGACCAGTTCATCGTAGAGCTGCAGGGCTTGTTCCACCTCCGCCATGGCCAGCAGGGCATTGGCCAGCGCAAACCGGGCAAGCCGGTGGCCGGGTTTCAGCTGCAGGCATTCGCGAAATCGGGCCACCGCCGGTTCGAGTCGGGGCACGGCCATGCAGGCCATCCCCAGCAGATAGCGGGCTTCGGGGCGCTTCGGCTCGTCAGCGACCAGGGCCTCCAGTTCCGGCAAGGCCGCTCGGTACTCGCCCAGGCGCAACAGCGCCTCGGCCCTGACTTCGCGCGCACCGGCATGCGTCGGGCGCTCTCTCAGCGCGGGCCCGATGCGTTCCAGCGCACGGCCCGCGAGACCTGCCCGCAGATCGGCGCGCGCCAGCGAAAGCAGGTGTTGGAATCCGGTTTCCTGCTTCAACGCGCGGTCTCCTGACAAAACCGGCTCAAACCTCGATCCAGCCTTCCAGGTACTGAACAGCAGAACCCGCAATCTCCACCCGCTCGCCGCGTGCCTCGCAATACAGGTCGCCACCGCGCTCGGATACCTGGCGGGCATGCAGGGCCGGCCGACCCAGCCGCTCTGCCCAGAACGGAACCAGCGTGCAGTGCGCGGAGCCGGTCACCGGGTCCTCGGGCACGCCGACACGCGGCGCGAAGAAGCGGGAGACGAAATCGCAGTCGCGGCCCGGGGCGGTGATGATCACGCCGCGCCTGTCAAGGGCCGAGAGTGCTTCCATGTCGGGATGTTGAAGCGTGATGGCCTCGGCGTCGTCGAACACCACCAGGTAATCGTCGGAGCCGAGCACCTCCAGCACGTGGCGGTCGAAAACCGCGGCGACGCGATCCGCTTCCTCCTCGGGAATCGGCTCCGGGACATGTGCCGGAAAATCCAGCGCGAACACGCCACCGCGCGCTTCCACGCTCAGTTCGCCTGAGCGTGACTGGAAATGGAGGGTGGTGACCTCGGGCTGCAGATGACGCTTGATGACATAGGCCGACGCCAGCGTGCCGTGACCACACAGATCGACTTCGCAATCCGGCGTGAACCAGCGAATGTGGTAACCGCCGTCCTCGGGGACAAAAAACGCCGTCTCCGACAGATCGTTCTCGGCGGCGATCGATTGCATGAGCGCATCATCGAGCCATTTTTCCAGCGGAATCACGGCGGCTGGATTCCCCCCGAAGAGTTGTTCGGTGAAGGCATCAACTTGATAGATCGGCAGACGCATGAGTCAGCTCCTCTCGTCCCTCTTCATTGTTCTTGTGCAACATCGGGTGACAACCGCCGGTCCGGCTGCCGACCCGGGATTATACCGCCCCGGGCGCTCTCGACACGTCACAAGGCTGCCAATGTCGCATCGTGCAGCCGCCCGTTGCTGGCCAGCACCGACGTCGTATCCAGCCCGATGGGACCGCCATGCAGATCGGTAAGACGTCCGCCGGCTTCGCAGACGATCACGGTCAGTGCGGCAATGTCGAGGATGTTCACATCGGACTCGACCACCACATCCAGACTGCCCGACGCCAGAAGGTGGTAGTGACAGAAATCTCCATATCCCCGTATGCGGTCCACTCTCCGGACCAGCTGACCATACCGTTGCCAGGCCGCCTCGTCACCCGCCAGGGTGGCGATATTGCCGGCCGACAGCGTGGCGCGTTCGAGTTGGTCGATCTCGCTGACGGCCACCGGATGGCCGTTGATGCGGGCACCCAGGCCCCTCGCGGCGGTGGCGAGTTCGCCCCATGCAGGCGCATTGGACACGCCAACCACCAGCTCGCCCCGGTGCATGAGCGCAATCTGGGTGGAAAAGAAAGGGTAACCACGAATGAAACTCTTTGTGCCGTCGATGGGATCGATCAGCCACAAATAGTCCCGCTCGGCGTCGTCACATCCCAGCTCCTCGCCAAAATAGCCGTGATCGGGAAAGGCCTCGCCCAGCACACGGCGAATCGCCCTTTCCGACTCGACATCCGCCTCGGTCACGGGACTGCGGTCGGCCTTGAGCCGCACTTCGATGCCGCGCCGATAGTAATGGCGGATCACCTCTTCGGCCGCGCGAGCCGCTTCCACCGCCGTCTCAAGAAACTGTTTCAGCGCCATGCGCTGATCTCCCGCTGACATTCGCCATGCAGGATAAGTCACGCGGCCGGCGACGGAAACCACCCGCAGTTGACACCCCCCGGGGGATGCCCGATCATCGCCGGCGCTACAGGTGCTCCATCCAGGAGCTCAAAACGGGAAGCCGGTGCGTCCTCCGCGACAAGGCCGGCGCTGCCCCCGCAACGGTAGGCGAGTCAAGATCCATCACGAAGCCACTGCGTCAGCGACGTGGGAAGGCGATGGATTCGAGCCCCAGGGCTCGCTCGCAAGCCCGGAGACCGGCCTGCAGCACGGTACCGGCGTTGCGGTGGGCGGCGCATGGGCGGCAGTTCCCTTTCCGCCTGTTCGTCCCCTCCCACACCGGATTTTCGGGGAACCTCCGATGCATGCGCTCGGGCGTTCCCCTGGACCTACGCGCCCGCGGGCGTGCTGGCGTGGGGAGAACGAAAAATGCCAAATGCCTTTTGTGCCGGGGCCGGGGCCCTGGCGACACTGCTGCTTGCAGCGAGTCCGGCCGCCCGGGCCGGTGACACCCCGATCACCGCTTCCGAGAATCTGATCGTTACCGCCACCCGAACCCCGATCGCCGAGGAAGACAGCCTCGCGCCGGTGATCGTGATCGACCGCGCGGAGATCGAGCGCAGCCAGGCGGGCGATCTGGCCGAACTTCTCCAGTTTCATGCGGGCCTGGCAATCGCCCGGAATGGCGGGCCCGGTGCGGCCACCTCCCTGTTCCTGCGCGGCACCGACTCCAACCATACCCTGGTGCTGGTGGATGGCGTGCGCATCAATCCCGGCACCATCGGCGGAGCACCGCTGCAGAATATCAGCCCCGACATGATAGAGCGGGTCGAAATCGTCAAGGGGCCACGCTCGGCGCTGTTCGGCTCAGACGCCATCGGTGGCGTCATCAACATCATCACCCGTCACCCAACCGGCAGCCGCGCTGGCGCCAGCGTGCGCGCCGGCCAATACCACACCCGCGAGGCGGCGGCGCATCTTGACTGGCGCGACGACGGCGCCAACCTCGGCCTGGCGGTGGACCGTACGCTCAGCGACGGGTTTCCCTCCGTCATCGGCAGTGACATCGACCGTGGCTATGCCAATACCAGCCTCGATTTTCATGCGGGCCGCACACTCGGCGCCGGGCGCCTGCAACTACGCGCGTGGCAGGCGCAGGGGACCTCGCAGTATCTGGATTTTTCCCTGAACCCGGTCAGCCAGGACTTCACCAATCGGACCGTTGCGCTCGACTACCACCTGCCGGTCAACGCAATCTGGACCACCAGTCTGAACACCGCGCGGATGATCGACCGTACCGATCAGAACCAGAGCCGCGACCATGCGCATACCCGCCGCGACATGATCGACTGGCAGAATGAACTGACCATTGATGGCCACCAGGCGTTGGTTGCCGGCATCTATCTGGCCCGCGAGCACACCGCTGCCGCGAGTTTCGGCCTCGATTACGGCGAGAATACGCCGGTCAGGGCCGTCTATGCGGAAGATGATTTCGCCACCGGCCGCCACCACCTGGTAGTGGCCGGGCGCCTGACCGATCACGATGCCTTTGGACGGCACGGCACCTGGAATGCCGAATATGGCTGGCAGGCCACCGACGCCACGCGGTTGAGCATCAGCTCAGGTACGGCATTCCGTGCACCCGACAGCACCGACCGTTTCGGCTACGGCGGCAATCCCGATCTGGCGCCGGAAACATCACGGAACATCGAACTCGGGATACGGCACAATCCGGACGCTGGCCAGGTCGTGAGCGTCCAGTTGTTCGAGAACCGTATCGTCAATCTGATCGAATTCGTGGACCCGGACGGTTTCGCAGGCCCGCAGCCCGGCCGCAACGAAAATATCGCGCGCGCCCGCATCCGGGGGCTGGAAATCGGCTACCGGTGGAACACCGATGCCTGGAGCTGGCGCAGCGAGCTCAGCCTGCAACGGCCGCGCGACCTGGACGGCAATCGGTATCTGGCGCGCCGCCCCCGGCGCAGCCTGACGACCAGCCTGGTGCGACATTTTGCCAATTGGCAGCTGGGCACCGACCTGCTCGCCGCGGGTGCGCGGCCGGACTCGCCCTACAGCAATGCGGTTGATGCCGGCTACGTATTGCTGAACCTGACCGCCGGCTGGAAAATGGCGCCGGGCTGGTGGCTCCGCGGTCGGCTGGAGAACGTCCTGGACACTGACTATCAGACGGCCGCGGGCTACCGCAGTGCAGGGCGGGGTCTTTATCTCAGCCTGGCCTATTCCACCGACTGAGCTGCCAGGCACGTTACAATGGGAGTTTCCGACCGGTTCATGGCTGCACGTGGACCGATCGGAATGTTCCCTACATTGGATGCGAGCGGAGCACTGCCATGGGCAACCGTCTGAGCAAGATCTATACCCGCACCGGCGATTCCGGCACCACGGGCCTGGGCGATGGAAGCCGGGTCGACAAGGACGACGCGCGCGTCGAGGCCTATGGGACCGTGGACGAACTCAACAGCGTCCTGGGCCTGGTGCTGGCCGAGCCGGTGCCCGAGTCGCTGGCGACCATACTGGTTCGCGTGCAGCATGAGCTCTTCGATCTGGGTGGCGAACTCTGCATGCCCGGCTACTCCGCCATCGACGACAGTCGGGTGGACGCGCTGGAAAAGAACCTGGATGACCTGAACGCCACACTGCCGCCGCTCAAGGAATTCATTCTGCCCGGTGGCGGACGTGCCGCCGCCGCCTGCCACCTGGCGCGGACGGTATGCCGGCGCGCCGAACGCCGTGCCTGGAGTCTCGCCAGGCATGCGGATCTCAATCCGCAACTGCTTCAGTATCTCAATCGCCTTTCTGATCTGCTCTTCGTCGCGGCCCGTGTGCTGGCTCGCGCCGCCGAGGGCGAAGAAGTCCTCTGGCGCCACCAGCGAGGCAGAGCGCCGCGCGAAGACTAGCTCCCGGCCAGGCGCTGGCGGGCACGGTCCAGGTCGGCACAGAGCAGGTGCGCGCCGTCGAGAATGCGCGGCGTGGCCCGGGCGATCAACTCGGGCGGCAGGGTGAAGAGGTTGCCGGCCCGCACGGCGGGCAGATCCGGCCAGCGCTGCCATGCACGCAACCGGCTGGCGCTGCCCGGCCCCCGTTGCCCGGCGGTGACAATGGCCTGCGGTTGGCGGGCCAGCACCGCTTCGAGACTGACCGACGGAGCCGCGGCATCCTGATCGGCAAAGATGTTGCGTCCCCCGCAGAGCCGGATGACATCGTTTATGGTGTGCCGCCCGCCCACCGTATAAAGCGGGGTCGCGGATATCTCGTAGAACACGCGAATGGGGGGGCGGCCGGCATGGGCCCGGCGCAACCTGGCGAGCCTTTCGCGGAACTCGGCAGCCGCCTGCGCGCCTCGCTTGGCACCTTCAATCACCCGGCCCAGCAAGGCCAGGTTGTCGCCGATGTCGGAGAGTCGGCGGGAATCGACCACGGCGACCGTCAGGCCCAGGGTTCGCAGGCGCCGCAGTGCCGAATCCGGCGTTCCCGAGGCCCAGGCAAGCACCAGATCCGGCTTCAGGTCGACCAGTTCCTCCATATCCAGATGAAAGGCATCGCCCACGCGCTTCACCGAACGAGCTGCCGTGGGGTAATCCGTGTACTCGACCGTGCCAACCAGACGGGATCCGCCACCGGCGTCGAATACCAGTTCGGCAAGATGGGGCGCCAGCGTCACCACGCGCCGGGCGGGTTGAGGCAGGCTGATCTGACGGCCGCTGGCATCCGTGAAACGCACCGTCCCCGCCTGGACCGGCGCGGCAAGCACGAACAGCAGGAGGGCGACCAGACCGCGCACGGCTCAGATCCAGCCGATCAGCGTAAACAGCGCGATGCCGGTCAGCCAGATGAACAGATTGCGCTGGATCAGCCCCACTGTGGCGCGGACCATGCCCAGCCCCTCGTCTCCTCCCGCGGCAAGGCGCAACGCGCCGGTCCCGCTGCAGGCCAGGACGTCGTTGTTGACTTCAAAGAAGTGGGGCGAACATTCGTGGTAATAGGAACGCCAGTCGGAGACGGCCTCTTCGAAACTGCCGGCCAGCGCATAGCCCATCGCCGTCAGGCGTGCCGGCAACCAGGCGAGCACGCCGTGCAGGCGCAACACGACCAGCCGGAGACGGGCGTCCTCGTCATCGTCCAGGGCGTGGCGCAGGAGATCGGCACAACGAAACAAGACGGCACCGCCCGGCCCCAGCAGCAGGAACCAGAGCAACACGCCGAACAGACGGTCGTTCGCATTGACCAGCGCCGCCTCGGTGACCGCGCGGTTGCGGTCGAGCGCGTCGGCGGGTGGCGCCACGCCGAGAATGCGTTCGGCAATTGCCGCCACCTCCGTACCCCGTTCGTTGCGCACTGCATCGCAGTAATCGTTGATTTCCGCCGCCACGTCGCGCGGACCCAGCATGAAGGCGAGCACTGCCGTGGAAAAGAGGAAACTCCAGACACGCCAGACGCTGTCCAGCGAGTTGTCGAGCAGCCAGGCGAGCAGCGCGGGCGCAAGTGCACCGCCCAGCAACAGGCCGGCCCGGCGTGCCAGCGGGTGACTGGCAAGCCGCGGTACCAGCCAGCGCATGTAGCCGGCAAACCAGTGCGGCCGCCGCCAGTGCTCGAGCTCCAGCCAGCCCAGTGCGCGTTCCGTGGCCAGCGCCAGCAATACCGCAAGAAAACTCATTCGGATTGTCCTCGCTGCGTGCGGCGGGGCGTGCCCACCTGTTCGCCCAGCAGATCATGGAATCGCTGCCATTGAAATGCCGGGCCCGGATCGGTCTTTCGGCCCGGGCTGATGTCACTGTGCCCTGCGATATTGTCTACCGAGAGGCGCTCGTAGTGCAGGAGCAATTCGCCGGTCAGCCAGGCGAGTGCTGAATACTGGGCCTCCGTGTAGGCCAGATCATCGCAACCCTCGAGTTCGATGCCCACGGAAAAATCGTTGCAGCATTCACGGCCGCGCCAGCACGACTTGCCGGCATGCCAGGCCCGGCGGTGAAAGGGCACGTACTGTACCAGCTCGCCGTCCCGCCGGATCAGGGCGTGCGACGAAACGCGCAGACCCACGATTTCCGCGAAGTAGGGATCGGCGTCCGCATCCAGCCGGTTGGTGAACAGATCGTCAATCCAGTTTTCACCGAACCGTCCGGGCGGCAGGCTGATGCCATGGATGACTATCAGTTCCGGTTCCATACCGGCGGGACGCTCGTCGGCGTTGGGCGAAGGCACTCTCCGAACGCCCTGCAACCAGCCTGCCTGAATCGTCCGCTTGACCATCTCAAACCGTGAATTCGACGCCGCCTGCAGCGGCCTGTGGTCCAAATCTTGCTACCTGCGGCCGATCCGGGCAACATCTGGGGCATTGCGATTGTTGCACAGGTCGCCTGAAGCGACCAATCCACCGTGGCACGGGAGAACCCGATGGCCAGAAAAGCCCCCGGCATGCTTGAGATGATGCGCGAACTGATTGCCGCGCCGTCGGTGAGCAGTGTCTCGCCCCAGTTCGACATGGGCAATCACGGCATTTCCGTGCTCATCGGAAACTGGCTGGAAGACCTGGGCTTCTCGGTGGAAATCCAGGAGATTCCCGATCAGCCCGGCAAGGCCAACGTGATCGCAGCGCTGGGCCGCGGGCCCGGCGGACTGGTGCTCGCCGGACATACAGATACCGTCCCCTACGACGATACCGGCTGGAGCCAGGATCCCTTTCGCCTCACCGAGCGCGACAATGGCTTCTACGGCCTCGGTACTTCGGACATGAAGAGTTTCTTCGCGCTGGCCATCGAGGCGGCACGGGTCTTCGAAGCGCGGGACCTGGCCCAGCCCCTGATCATCGTGGGCACGGCCGACGAGGAAAGCAGCATGTCCGGCGGGCGCGCCCTGGCCGCGGCCGGCAAGCCGACGGGACGCCATGCGATCATCGGCGAGCCGACCGGCATGCGCCCCGTAAACATGCACAAGGGCATCTTCATGGAAGCCATTCGCCTGCGGGGGCGTTCAGGACATTCCAGCGATCCCTCACTGGGCATCAATGCGCTGGAAGGCATGCACCGGGTGATTGCCGAACTCCTGGTCTACCGGGACGAACTCCAGCAGCAGTGGCACAATGGCGCATTTGCTGTGCCCACGCCAACGCTCAACCTGGGCTATGTGCACGGAGGAGACAATCCCAACAGGATATGTCCGGAATGCGAACTGCATATCGACCTGCGCACCCTTCCGGGCATGACCAAGGCCGAAATCCGCGGGGAACTCCGGCACCGCGTGCGGCGGATAGGCGAAGGGATTGGCCTGGAGGTGGAGTTCGAATCACTGTTCGACGGCATCGATGCCCTGGCCACGCCCACTGCGGCCGATATTGTCGTTGCCGCCGAACAACTCACGGGGCATGCCGCCGAGGCTGTTGCCTTCGGCTCGGAAGGACCGTTTTTCAGTGACATGGGCATGGACACCCTGATCATGGGGCCGGGCGACATCAAACGTGCCCATCAGCCCGATGAATGCATTGACGCAAGCCAGCTTCGTCCGGGTGTGGAAGTCCTGCAAAAGCTGATCCAGCGCTTTTGCGTGGAACCCGCGCCCGAAAAATCCACGACCTGAACCGCAGAACATTTCACTACGCCATGACTGACAATGCGACGCTGGTGCGGCGGGATCTCGCCGCACTCTGGCACCCCTGCACCCAGATGAAAGACCATGAATGGCTGCCGCTGATCCCGATACGCCGGGGCAAGGGCGTGTGGCTGGAAGATTTTGAGGGCAACCGCTACATCGATGCGGTGAGCTCCTGGTGGGTCAACATATTCGGCCACGCCAACCCGCGCATCAACGCGGCGATCACCGAACAGCTCGAAGAACTGGAGCATGTCATTCTGGCGGGATTCAGCCACGAACCCGCCGTGGCACTGGCCGAACGTCTGGTGGATATCACGCCCTCCGGCCTGACCCGCTGTTTCTACGCGGACAACGGCTCCGCCGCCGTGGAAGTCTCGGTCAAGATGAGCTTTCACTACTGGCGGAACCGTGGCCTGGACAACAAGACCCGCTTCATCACGCTGGGCAACAGCTACCACGGCGAGACGCTGGGCGCGCTGGCCGTCGGTAACGTGGCGCTCTACAAGGAAACCTACAAGCCGCTGCTCATGGAAACCATCACGGTGCCGAGTCCTGACTGCTTCGAGCGGGAGCCCGGCGTGTCCTGGGAAGAGCATTCGCGAATGATGTTCCGCAAAATGGAGGAAGCCCTCGCGCGGCATGCCGACGAGACCTGCGCGGTGATCGTCGAACCGCTGGTGCAATGTGCCGGCAACATGCGGATGTACCACCCTGTCTACCTGCAATTGCTACGCGAAGCCTGCGACCGTCACGGAGTCCACCTGATCGCCGATGAAATCGCCGTGGGCTTCGGCCGCACCGGCACGCTGTTCGGCTGCGAACAGGCCGATATCACGCCGGACTTCATGTGTCTGTCCAAGGGGCTGACGGCCGGTTACCTGCCCCTTTCGGCGGTGATGACCACCGACGAGATCTATTCCGCATTCTATGACGAGTATGAAAAGCTCAATGCCTTTCTTCACTCGCACAGCTATACCGGCAACCCGTTGGCCTGCCGCGCGGCGCTGGCGACGCTCGAGATCTTCGAACAGGACGATGTCATTGCCCGCAACCGCCGCCTGGCCGAGCACCTCGGCAAGTCGCTGGCCCCTCTCGCCGACCACCCGCATGTAGGCGAGGTGCGTCAGCACGGCATGATCGCGGCGGTGGAGATGGTCAGGAACAAGTCGACAAAAGAGCCTTTCCCCTGGCAGGAACGGCGCGGCCTGAAAGTCTATCAGCATGCGTTGAAACGCGAGGCGCTGCTGCGGCCACTGGGCAACGTGGTCTACTTCATGCCGCCTTATGTGATTACCGAGGCCCAGATCAGTCACCTTGCCGAGGTCGCAGCCGAGGGAATCGACATCGCCACGCGGCCGGCAGCCTGACCCGGTCCGGAGCGACGCGTCGTGCCCATTCCCCGATTCTTCGTACCCGGCCCGCTGGCGGCGGGGAGCGAGCTTCGTCTGGAAGACAACGCCGCCAGACATGCGCTGAAAGTCCTTCGGCTGCGGCGCGGAGCGCCGGTCACGATCTTCGACGGCTCGGGTGGTGAATATCGCGCCGAGCTCATCGACACGGGCAGGCAGGCACATGTTCGCCTGCTGGAGTTGGTCGAGGTCGAGCGCGAGTCGATGTTGAGTGTGCGTCTGGTGCAAGGCCTTTCGCGTGGCGAGCGCATGGACTTCACGATCCAGAAAGCCACCGAACTGGGTGTACAGGAGATTCGGCCCGTCTTCACTGAGCGTAGCGTTATCCGGCTGGACCCGGCACGTGCAGAAAAGAAACGCCAGCACTGGCAGGCCGTGGCGCAAAGCGCCTGCGAGCAGTGCGGGCGTAATCGCGTGCCCGGGGTGGCTCTGCCGGCGCCATTGCATGAAGTGCTCGCTGCAAGCACGGGCGAAAGGCTGGTTCTTGATCCATCCGCAGGCAGGGGGCTGCGCGAACTGGCGACCCGGCCGGCCGGTTCCGTCAGCCTGCTCTGCGGCCCGGAGGGCGGTCTGTCCGAAGGGGAACTGTCCGTGGCCCGCGAAAGCGGTTGGCGTGCGGTGCACCTCGGCCCGCGCGTGTTGCGCACGGAAACGATAGCGATTGCCGGACTGGCGGCGCTTCAGGCGTTGTGGGGAGACCTGGGCTGAGAGAGGTCGGCGGGCCTGCAGGTCATTCGAATTCGATGTCTGCGGGGTCGATGTCGGCGTCGTCGTCCGATGCGGCAGCGTCGGCCACCTCGCCGCGCTCGGGAATGCCCAACGCCTCGGCGATTTCATCTTCCATCCGCTCGATGTCCGGAATCACCGGTCGCTCATTCGCCATTCTTATGTGAGTGAGCATGGGTCCTTCCGCGGCGTACTGGCGTTTCTCGTCCACCGAAAGCACGCCGGGGTTCACGCGCACAAGATACGGATAGCCCTGGGTCAGAAGGGCGAACGCGCTGGGCTCAATTCGGCCATTGATGGAATACAGAACCGCGATCCGGGCCCTGCCGGTTACCTCCGGCACCTTGAGCCCGCACATGCCTTCAAACGAAACCAGGGGGATATCCTGGTTGTTCCAGGTGATGTTGCCCAGCAGCCAGGGACGGTCGGCTTCCGACGGCCGCGGGCGCGTATAGCCCATGACTTCGGCCACCGCGCTGCGTGGCACGATCAATTTGCCGCCGTCGATCGGTATCAGCTGACTGTAGACTTCTTTGAGTGCCTGCTGCGCCATATCCTGAGCCTGTCTGTTAGGTCCTGTTCACGCTAGGGTGATCAGGCCCTAGTCCCAGCGGGTACGCTCGGGGTTGAAATTACCCACCAGCGACTGAATGGTTTCCAGCAACTCGGCTTCCTGATAGGGCTTGCCGAGGTAGCGGTTGACGCCGATTTCCATGGCGCGGTTGCGATGTTTTTCGCCCGTGCGCGAGGTGATCATGATGATCGGAATTGCCTTGAGCTCCGAGTCGTTGCGCATGTGCGTGGCCAATTCGTAGCCGTCCATGCGCGGCATCTCGATATCCAGCAACATGACATCCGGGCGGTATTCCTGGAGCTTGGCCAGGGCGTCCACACCGTCCTTGGCCGTCTCCACGCGCATGCCATAGCGCTCAAGCAGACGCTGTGTCACACGACGCACGGTGATGGAATCGTCGACCACCATGGCGAAGGTGCGTTCGTCCTCGCGTGGCTTGGCACGCTCCACCTCCCGCAGGGTCGGCGCCTGAATGAGCGCGCGGGTCAGGCCGGCAACATCCAGAATGAGCACGATGCTGCCGTCGCCAAGGATGGTAGCGCCCGAAATGCCACGTATATT
>JASFQN010000006.1:0-32721 GCA_050115425.1 Gammaproteobacteria bacterium
TCGGGCCCCCAAGGGCGCCATGCTGATCCAGGTGACCGACGAAGCGGGAATCGACATTCCCCGTTTCTGCTACCACGAGAAACTGTCGGTTGCGGCCAATTGCCGCATGTGCCTGGTGGATGTGGAGAAGGCACCCAAGCCGTTGCCTGCCTGTGCCACGCCGGTGAGCGACGGCATGAAAGTCTTTACGCGATCGCCGAGGGCGCTTTCCGCGCAGAAGGCGACTATGGAGTTCCTGCTCATCAATCATCCGCTGGATTGCCCGATCTGCGACCAGGGCGGTGAGTGCGAACTCCAGGATCTCGCACTTGGCTACGGCAAGGACGTGGGCCGTTACAGCGAGGGCAAGCGGGTCGTTGCCGACAAGAACATCGGTCCGCTGGTTTCGACGGACATGACCCGTTGCATTCACTGCACGCGCTGTGTGCGTTTCGGCACCGAAATTGCTGGTATCCAGGAGCTGGGGGCCACCGGTCGCGGCGAGAACATGCGTATCGGGACCTATGTGGAACGGAGCGTGGATCATGAGCTGTCGGGCAATATTATCGACCTTTGTCCGGTGGGTGCGCTCAACAACAAGCCCTTCCGCATGCGTGGCCGCGGCTGGGAGATGACCCGCCATTCGATGGTTTCGCCGCACGATGCGCTGGGCACGAATTTCTTCGGGCATGTACTGCGACGCAAATTGATGCGCGCTGTTCCCCGGCAGAATGAAGCGGTAAATGAAACCTGGATGGCCGATCGGGACCGCTTCAGCTGCGAAGGGCTGAATACCGACGACCGTTTGCTCAAGCCCATGGTCAAGCGCGACGGCCAATGGCACGAAACCGACTGGGAAGAGGCCCTGGAAAAGGCCGGCAAGGCGCTTTCCGGCATTGTCGATCGGCACGGCGCCGACGAACTGGGGATGCTGGCAGCGCCAACCGCGACGCTGGAGGAGCTGTTCCTGCTCCAGAAACTGGCACGTGGACTCGGCACGAACAACATTGATCATCGGGTTCGCCAGGCGGATTTCCGCGACGATGAATCCGCGCCGCTGTTTCCCTGGCTTGGCCAGACACCGGCGGAACTGGAGGACGTCGACGCAGCACTGCTGGTCGGTTCAACAATACGCAAGGAGGTTCCGCTGCTCGCGCACCGCGTGCGCAAGGCGGCCCTCAAGGGTGGCAAGGTGAGTTTCATCAACGCCACCCGCGACGAGTTGTTCTTCGAGCCGGAGGTCTACCTGACAGTTCATGCCGCCGAGATGGCCGCCCATCTGGCAGGCGTGCTCAAAGCCGCATGCGCGGCGGAGGGCAAGAAGGTGGCGGCTCACCTTTCCGCAGTGGTCGATGAGGCCCAATCCAGCGATGCGCACGAGAGTATTGCCCACAGTCTGGCCGACGCCAGCCAGAGCACTGTGCTGTTGGGCGTGCAGGCCCTGGGCCACCCGGACTTCGCCGATCTGCGCCAACTGGCGGCGGCACTGGCCGAGGTCACGGGCTCGCGTCTTGGCTACGTTCCCGAGGCGGGCAACAGCGCTGGCGCCTGGCTCGCGGGCGTGGTTCCGCACCGTCAGGCCGGTGGAAAGGCCATCGCCAACGCTGGCATGAGCGCCGCTGCCATGCTTGCCGAGCCACGCAAGGGATACCTCCTTCTGGGGCTCGAACCCGAACTGGATTGCTGGAACGCCCGCCAGGCGCTGGCAGCGATGCGGCAGGCCGAAGAGGTGGTGGCGATCACCCCCTATGTGACCGACACCATGCGGGACTACGCCACCGTCCTGCTGCCGGCCGGCACTTATGCCGAAACCTTTGGCACCTGGGTCAATGCGGCCGGGGAATTCCAGACCGCGCATGGTGCGGTGCCGCCGGTTGGCGACGCCCGCCCCGGCTGGAAGATCCTCCGCGTGCTGGGCAACGTCTGCGGCGTCGACGGTTTTGACTACATGGTCGCCGACGAGGTGCTCGGCGAGGCCCGCGAAGCGGTTGGCGACATGGGGCTGGACAATGGTTTCCGCGGCGACCGCAAGCTCAAGCCTGGAAAGCGGCCGGAGGGATTGATGCGTGCGGGCGACAAACCCATCTATGCCGTGGACCCGATGATTCGCCGGTCGCTTCCCTTGCAGCAAACCGCTGACGGCCGCGACGGCCGCAAGGTGCGTCTGGCAACGGCCGACGCCGAGAAGCTCGGGTTGGCGGCTGGTGACGTCGCCGTACTGAAGCAGGACGGTGCCGAGGCCCGGCTCACCGTGCTGGTGGATGAGGGATTGCCCGCAGGGCAGGTGTGGGTACCGATGGGCACGGCGGAGACGGCCGGTTTCGGTTCGCTGTTCGGCGGCATCGAGGTAGCCAGGGGATAACGGGAAATGATTGAGACATTGCAAGCCATCTGGAACTGGTTCCCGCAGATCGCCCAGGTGATCCTGCTCGATCTGGGCAAGATCATTCTGATCATGGTCCCGCTGATCCTGATGGTCGCCTACTACACGTATGCGGAGCGGAGGGTGATCGGCTACATGCAGGGCCGTATGGGCCCCAACCGGGTCGGCTACCACGGACTTTTGCAGCCGTTTGCCGACGTGCTCAAGCTGGTGCTGAAGGAAATCGTCCTTCCAACCAACGCCAATCGTTTCCTTTTCATCATTGCGCCGGTGCTGTCCCTGGCGCCGGCCTTCGCGGCATGGGCGGCGATTCCCTTCGACAACGGCGTGATTCTTGCCAATATCAATGCCGGTCTGCTCTACATTCTCGCCTTGACGTCCATGGGAGTGTACGGCGTGATCATTGCCGGCTGGGCGTCGAATTCGAAGTACGCGTTCCTTGGTGCCATGCGATCCGCAGCGCAGATCGTGGCGTATGAAATTGCCATGGGCTTCGCACTGGTTGGCGTGCTGATGGCGGGTAAGAGTCTGAATCTCAACGAGATTGTACTGGCCCAATCGGGAGGCATCTCCCACTGGTTCTGGTTGCCGCTCCTGCCGCTGGCGGTGATCTATTTCATTTCCGGGGTCGCCGAGACCAATCGCGCCCCCTTCGATGTCGCCGAAGGCGAATCGGAGATCGTGGCCGGATTTCATGTGGAATATTCGGGTACCGCATTCGCCGGTTTCTTTCTGGCGGAATATGCCAACATGATTCTGATTTCCGGGCTCATGGCGACCTTCTTCTTCGGTGGCTGGCTGTCGCCATTCCAGGGACTGATCGACGGTCTCGGTCTGCAGCACTCGGCAGTGGCATGGCTGGGCGCTTCCAGTATCGTCTGGCTGCTGGGCAAGACTGCGTTCTTCATGTTCTTTTTCCTCTGGTTCCGAGCCACCTTCCCGCGTTACCGCTACGACCAGATCATGCGTCTGGGATGGAAGGTTTTCATCCCGATCACCATCGTCTGGCTGATGGTGGAAGGCGGGCTGATTCTCGGACACGTGGGACCCTGGTTTAACTGAGACGCTTATGAACACCATGCGAAGCTACATTCGAAGCCTGCTGCTCTGGGAACTGTTCCAGGGCATGGCGGTGACCTTGCGGCATTTTTTCGCGCCCAAGATCACGATCCGGTACCCCGAGGAAAAGACACCGCAATCGCCGCGCTACCGGGGACTGCATGCCCAGCGGCGCTATCCCAATGGTGAGGAGCGCTGCATCGCCTGCAAGCTGTGCGAGGCGGTCTGTCCGGCGCTTGCGATCACTATCGACTCCACCATGCGCGAAGATGGAACGCGGCGCACCACGCGCTATGACATCGATCTTTTCAAATGCATCTATTGCGGGTTTTGCGAGGAAGCCTGCCCGGTGGACGCAATCGTCGAAACACGTGTCACCGATTTCCATTTCGAAAATCGCGGCGAGCAGATCATGACCAAGGAAAAACTCCTCGCCATTGGCGACAAGTACGAGGCACAGATCGCCGCCGACCGCGCGGTTGAATCGCGTTACCGTTGAGGGCGTTGGTGCCCCGCAGGAACTGGGATACGAGCAACCATGGTTGAACAGATCATTTTCTATATCTTCAGCGGGGTCCTCCTGGGTTCCGCGCTGGCGGTCATCACGTCACGCAACCCGGTGCACTCGGCGTTGTTCCTGGTGTTGGCATTCTTCAACATGGCAGTACTCTGGCTGCTTCTGCACGCCGAGTTTCTGGGGATCGCGCTGGTCCTCGTTTATGTCGGCGCCGTAATGGTGCTCTTCGTGTTCGTGGTGATGATGCTGGACATCAATCTCACCACCCTGCGCAGCGGATTCGCCAGTTATGCACCACTCGGCGTGCTCGTGGCGGCCATTGTCGTGGCTGAAATTGGCTATGTCGTATGGAGCCGGAACCTCGGGCTGGACTTCATGATGACAGCCAAGGGGCTGCCCACGGAGTACAGCAATACCGTCGCCATCGGCCAGGTCATGTACACCGACTATGTCTATCCCTTCGAGATCGCCTCGGTCATCCTGCTGGTCGGCATTGTCGCTGCCATTGCCCTGACACTGCGTCGCCGAGAGGGGACCCGTCACCAGGATCCGGCATGGCAGGTCAAGGTTCGCAGTCAGGACCGGGTGCGCCTGGTCAGGATGTCGCCCGAAGAGAAGCGCTGAGCAAGAGCGGAGGAAGCATCGAGATGATCACGCTATCGCATTATCTGGTTCTCGGCGCACTGCTTTTCAGCATTGCCGTTGCGGGTATTTTCCTCAACCGGAAAAATTTGCTGATCCTGCTCATGTGCATCGAGCTCATGCTGCTTGCGGTGAATCTGAACTTCATTGCCTTCTCGCACTATCTGGGTGATGTGGCCGGGCAGGTGTTCGTTTTCTTCATTCTCACGGTGGCAGCCGCAGAGGCGGCTATCGGGCTGGCGATACTCGTTGTGCTGTTCCGCAACCGGGCCAGTATCAATGTGGAAGAACTGGATTCGATGAAGGGTTGAGTCGGCGCCGCCGGCTGTTGCGGGTGGCAATGAAAAAGAATTTCTGGGAGTGACAAGGCTCGTGATGGAGAATATCTACCTGGCTATCGTTCTGGCGCCCCTGGCCGCGGCGATCATCGCCGGTCTGTTCGGGCGCTGGGTCGGACGGCGTGGCGCACACTGGGTGACCATTCTCGGTGTCGGCGTCTCCTTCGCCCTGTCGCTGGTCGTGCTCAAGCATCTGCTCGTGGACGACGGCCAGCCCTTCGACGGTACGGTGTATACCTGGGGCGTGAGCGGTGGCGTCAGTCTGCAAGTCGGGTTCCTGGTGGACCGACTCACCGCGCTGATGATGACCGTGGTGACGTTCGTATCTCTGATGGTGCATATCTACACCATCGGGTACATGCACGACGATCCCGGCTACAAGCGATTCTTCGCCTACATTTCGCTGTTTACGTTCGCCATGCTCATGCTGGTGATGGCGAACAATTTCCTCCAGCTGTTCTTCGGCTGGGAAGCCGTGGGTCTTGTCTCCTACCTTCTGATCGGTTTCTGGTATACACGGCCCAGCGCAATTTTTGCCAATCTCAAGGCGTTCCTGGTCAACCGTGTGGGTGATTTCGGTTTTCTCCTGGGTATCGGCCTGGTGCTGACCTACACGGGAAGCCTGCATTACCGGGAGGTCTTCGCGGCCGCGCCCGGTCTGACCGGCGACACAATCCAGCTGTTTGCCGGCCACGCCTGGTCGGTCATGACGGTGATCTGCATCCTGTTGTTCATCGGCGCCATGGGCAAGTCGGCGCAGGTCCCGCTGCATGTCTGGCTGCCGGATTCCATGGAGGGCCCGACCCCGATTTCGGCCCTGATCCACGCGGCCACAATGGTCACAGCAGGCATCTTCATGGTGGCCCGCATGTCGCCGCTCTTCGAATTGTCCACCACCGCGCTCGGCGTGGTGCTGGTGATTGGGGCTGTTACGGCATTCTTCATGGGGCTGCTTGGCATAGTGCAGCATGACATCAAGCGCGTGATTGCCTACTCGACCCTCTCGCAGCTCGGCTACATGACGGTGGCGCTGGGCGCTTCTGCCTATGCGGCCGGCATCTTCCATCTGATGACCCATGCCTTCTTCAAGGCACTGCTCTTCCTGGGCGCGGGCTCGGTCATCATTGCCATGCATCACGAGCAGGACATGCGCAAGATGGGCGGCCTGCGCAAGTACATGCCGGTGACCTATCTGACCTTTCTGGTCGGTTCACTTGCCCTGATCGGATTTCCCGGATTTGCCGGTTTCTTCTCCAAGGATGCCATCATCGAAGCGGTTCATGCCTCGCATACGCCGGGAGCGCTGGTCGGCTACTGGGCAACGCTGGGCGGCGTCTTCATCACCGCACTGTATACCTTCCGGATGTTCTTCCTGGTGTTTCACGGGAAGGAACGTATGGATTCGCATACCCGCGAACATCTGAAGGAGAGTCCGTTGGTGGTCACCGTGCCGCTGGTGATGCTGGCCATTCCGTCGCTGCTGATTGGCGGTCTGACCATTGCACCGATTCTCTATGGGAATTATTTCGGGTCCGCCATCCATGTGAGCGAAGCGCACAACGTACTTGCCGAAATGGGCGCGGAATTCCGGGGTGTATGGCCGATGATGCTTGACGGGCTGGCGCATCCGCCGTTCTGGATTGCCATGTCGGGCGTTGCGGTTGCCTGGTTCTTCTACATGGCTCGACCGGAGCTGCCGGCGCGGCTGAGCGCGAAAGCCGGGTGGCTCTATCGCGTACTGGTCGAGAAGTTCTACTTCGACCAGTTCAACGAGAAGGTTGTTGCCGCAGGGGGCAGGGCCCTGGGCCGCTTCCTGTGGCGCTGGGGTGACGCGGGCCTCATTGACGGCCTGATGGTGAACGGCTCGGCGCGCACCATTGGCCTGCTGGCGTTGGCATCCCGCCGTCTGCAGTCCGGCTACCTCTACCACTATGCTTTTGCTCTGGTCATCGGGCTTTCCGCGCTGATCGGCTGGCTTCTGCTCACCTGAAGAATTCGCCAAGGGAACGCATTGATGTTGACTAACTTTCCTCTGCTGAGTCTGGTGATCTGGGTCCCCATTCTGGGTGGCCTGCTGGTGTTGCTCGCCGGGCGCCTGAACATCGGCGACGTGCGCTGGTGGGCGCTGGCCGTCGCCGTGGTGACTTTTCTGATCAGCATCCCGCTCTATACGGGCTTTGATACCTCACTGGCTGCAATGCAGTTCACGGAGACTCATCCCTGGATTCAAATCATCCATGCCACCTACGACCTTGGTATCGACGGGATTTCCCTGCCTCTGATTCTCCTGACCACATTCATGACGGTACTGGTGGTGATCGCCGGCTGGGAAGTCATCCACTACCATGTTGCCCAGTACATGGCGGCCTTTCTGATCATGGAAGGGCTCATGAACGGTGTATTCTCCGCGCTTGATGGCATCCTCTTCTACGTCTTCTGGGAAGCGATGCTGATTCCGATGTTCATCATCATCGGCGTCTGGGGCGGGCCGCGGCGCATCTATGCCACCATCAAGTTCTTCCTGTATACGTTCCTGGGCTCGGTGTTCATGCTGGTGGCCCTGATCTACATGTACAACCAGGCCGGCAGCTTCAACATCATGGGCTTCCAGAACCTGAGTCTTACACTGCCCGAACAGACATTGATCTTCTTCGCCTTCCTGCTGGCATTCGCGGTGAAGGTTCCGATGTGGCCGGTGCATACCTGGCTTCCGGACGCGCACGTGGAAGCGCCCACGGGAGGGTCGGTCATTCTGGCAGCCATCATGCTCAAACTTGGTGCCTATGGTTTTCTGCGTTTCAGTCTGCCCATCGCGCCGGATGCGAGCCGCCATCTCGACTGGCTCATCATCGGCCTGTCGCTCATCGCGGTCGTATACATCGGTTTCGTGGCGCTGGTGCAGAAAGACATGAAGAAGCTTGTTGCCTATTCGTCCATTGCCCACATGGGTTTTGTGACACTGGGCTTTTTCATCCTCTTCACCATCTGGCAGAACACCGGCAGTCTGAGCAGCGCGGCCCTGGGCATGGAAGGCGGCGTGGTCCAGATGATTTCGCATGGTTTCATTTCGGGGGCGTTGTTCCTTTGCATCGGGGTGTTGTATGACCGCATGCACACCCGTGAAATCAGTGCCTACGGTGGCGTTATCAACAAGATGCCGATCTTTGCCTTCTTCATCGTGTTCTTCGCCATGGCCAATTCGGGGCTGCCCGGTACGTCGGGTTTCGTGGGTGAATTCATGGTGATTCTGTCCAGCATGCATGCCAATTTCTGGATAGCGGCATTTGCGGCGCTGACCCTGATTCTCGGCGCTTCCTACAGCCTCTGGCTGGTCAAGCGCGTGGTTTATGGGCCGGTAGCCAATGACCAGGTGGAGGCGCTCACCGACATCAGCAAGCGAGAATTCCTTGTACTGGGTCTGCTGGTCGTACCCGTACTGGTGATCGGCATCTGGCCGGCGCCCCTGCTGGATGTAATGCATGCCTCCATCAACAACCTCATGCACCACGTGGTGCAGAGCAAGCTTTGATCAACCGGGGTTGAGAACAAGATGAATTTCACCATGCCAGACCTGACACCAGCCGTTCCCGAGATTTTCGTTCTGGGGATGGCCTGCATCATCCTGGTGCTCGACCTTTTCCTGTCCGATCGCCAGCGTGTGGTGACCTACTGGAGCTCGCTGACCACGCTTCTGGGCGCTGCGTTGCTGACCTGGAGAATGGCCGCCCCGGACACTGTCTATACATTCAACGGCATGTTCGTTGCCGATCCCCTGGCGAATGCCCTGAAGATGATCACCTATCTGGTGATGGCCGTGGTGTTCCTCTATTCGCGCGACTATCTGCGCGAACGCGGCCTGTTCAAGGGTGAGTTCTTCGTGCTCGGATTGCTTGGCATGCTGGGCATGATGATCATGATTTCGTCGCATCACTTCGTGACGGTCTACCTCGGATTGGAGCTTCTTTCGCTGACAATGTCCGCGATGATCGCATTCAACCGCGACTCCGGTACGGCTTCCGAGGCCGCGATGAAGTTCTTCGTCCTAAGTGCGATCTCTTCGGGCATTCTGCTCTATGGCATGTCGATCCTCTACGGAATTACCGGCAGTCTGGACATCAGCACCGTGAGCACCTATGTCAGCAATGCGGAAGTATCCAACGTCGGTCTGATACTGGGGCTTGCTTTTGTCCTGGTGGGCATTTCCTTCAAGCTCGGCGTCGTACCTTTCCATATGTGGATTCCGGATGTCTACGAGGGGGCTCCGACGGCCGTGACGCTGTTTGTGGGAACCGGTCCGAAGTTGGCTGCCTTCGCTCTGTTCATGCGCATGCTGGCGGACGCGCTCGGCGGCATGCATGCCGACTGGCAGGGTATGCTGGTGGTACTCTCCATCCTCAGCATGGGGCTGGGCAGCGTGCTCGCCATTGCCCAGACGAACATCAAGCGCATGCTCGGCTATTCCACCATCACCCACGTCGGCTTCATCCTGCTGGGGATACTCAGTGGTACGAATGGCGGCTACCAGGCGGCAATGTTCTACACCATCACCTATGTCCTGATGGCAGCCGCCGGCTTCGGCATGGTGATTCTGCTCAGCCGGAAGGGCTTTGAGGCGGAACGCATAGAAGACTTCAAGGGGCTCAACGACCGCAATCGCTGGTTCGCCGGGATGATGCTGTTCGTGATGTTCGGCATGGCCGGTGTGCCGCCGTTTGTCGGCTTCTGGGCCAAGTGGGTCGTGCTGCGCGCGGTTCTCAATACGGGCCTGGTCTGGCTGGCCGGCCTGGCGGTATTTTTCGCCATTATCAGTGCCTTCTATTACCTGCGGGTGGTCCGTTGCATGTATTTCGACAAGCCCGCAGAGGATGCCGGCCCACTGGTGGCAGGCCCTGAGATGCAGATGGCATTGAGCCTCAATGGCCTGCTGATTCTATTCCTGGGGCTTTTCCCGGGGACTCTGATGGCGATCTGTCAGCACGCCATCCAGTTCTGATCCGCTTCGGTACGGACCCGCCTCTGGAATTCCGGGGGCGGGCGCCTGCGGCCCGGCCGCGGAAATTGCCGGCCCGGCCGAAACTTGCCTTGATAGACACCGCCTAATTGTGTAATATTCTGCGTCGCCGGGTGCGGGGTGGAGCAGTCTGGCAGCTCGTCGGGCTCATAACCCGAAGGTCGCAGGTTCAAATCCTGCCCCCGCTACCAAGTTTACTTGGATTAAAAAGGGCCCCGAGCAGGGCCCTTTTTAGTTCCACCCGGTTGAAGGCCGACGTGCCGGCCGAGGGCCGGTGCCGAGGACCCTCCCGCGGGAGGGTTGAGCTCCCCAGGGGAGCCTGGACAACTCCCCCCGGAGAGGGGCTAGGAAGTGGGCCTTTGGCCCTTTTTTTGTTTGTCGGGTCGATACTGAATGCGAGATGCGCTGCTGGCATTGCTCGAGCCCACCGTAAAAGGAATGGGTTACGAGCTGGTGGAAGTCGAGTTCCGGAGCGGTCCGGACGCGCTGCTGCGAATTTATATCGATGGTCCCGACGGCCAGATCACGCTGGATGACTGTGAACTCGTGAGTCATCAGGTGAGCGGCCTGCTGGACGTGGAAGACCCGATCCCGGGTGCGTACAGCCTGGAGGTGTCGTCGCCGGGGCTCGACCGCCCATTGCGTACCGCGGAGCATTTTCGCCGGTTTGCCGGCGAGCGGGCAAAGATTCAGTTGCTGCAGCCCCGGGAGGGACGGCGGCGGTTCACGGGAACCCTGGAGGGCGTCCGTGACGAAAAGGTTGCAATAAATGTGGACGGGCAGGATTTCGAGCTGCCCCTGGCAAATATCGAGAAAGCGAGAATCGTACCTCGGTTCTGATTTCGGACCAGGTCTGGAGACAACGGTAATGAACAAAGAAGTGCTTCTGGTCGTCGATGCCGTGTCGAACGAGAAGGGCGTGGAAAAGGACGTCATCTTCGAGGCGATCGAGGCGGCGCTGGCTTCGGCTACCCGCAAGCGGCACGGCGGCGAGATCGACGTGCGGGTGGCAATCGACCGCGAGAACGGCGACTACGAGACCTTCCGCCGCTGGCTGGTGGTCGATGATGACCATGAGATGGAGTTTCCGGACAAGGAAATCCATCTGACCGACGCTCGCAGCCAGTACGGTGACGACGTGAACGTCGACGACTACGTCGAGGAGCCCATGGAGTCGGTGGCCTTTGGCCGTATTGCCGCACAGACCGCCAAGCAGGTCATTGTTCAGAAGGTGCGCGAAGCCGAGCGTGCTCAGGTCGTGGAAGCGTATGAAGATCGCGTTGGAGAACTGGTTACGGGCATCGTCAAGCGTGTCGAACGCGGCAACGTGTTCATCGATCTTGGTGGGAATGCCGAGGGTTTCATCGCCCGTGAGGAGATGATACCCCGCGAATCGGTGCGTACGGGTGATCGGATCCGTGGCTATCTGCGTGATGTGCGTTCCGAGCCGCGTGGCCCGCAGCTTTTCGTGAGCCGCACCGCGCCGGAGTTCCTTGTGGAGCTGTTCAAGCTGGAAGTACCCGAAGTCGGTCAGGGACTGATCGATATCATGGCTGCCGCGCGCGATCCCGGCTCGCGAGCCAAAATCGCGGTGCGCAGCAACGATGCGCGCATCGATCCGGTGGGGGCATGTGTAGGCATGCGCGGTTCGCGTGTGCAGGCGGTTTCCAACGAGCTGGCCGGTGAACGCGTGGACATCATCGTGCACGATGAAAACCCGGCACAGTTCGTGATCAATGCCATGTCGCCGGCGGAAGTCCTGTCCATTGTGGTGGACGAAGACGCGCATAGCATGGATATCGCAGTGGCCGAGGACAAGCTGTCCCAGGCGATCGGGCGTGGCGGGCAGAATGTGCGTCTCGCCAGCGAATTGAGCGGCTGGGAACTCAACGTGATGACCGAGGCGCAGGCCGAAGCCAAGAGCGAGTCGGAGGCCGAATCGCTGCAGAAGATGTTCATGGAGCAGCTGGATGTGGACGAGGAGGTGGCGGTCATCCTCGTCCAGGAAGGATTTTCGAGCATTGAGGAAGTGGCCTACGTGCCGGCTTCGGAATTGCTCAATATCGAAGAGTTCGACGAAGGCATCGTGGATGAGCTTCGCGGGCGTGCTCGGGATGTTCTCCTCACCCAGGCCATTGTTTCCGAGGAGAAACTGGGTGATGTGGAACCCGCCGCCGATCTTCTGGAGATGGAAGGCATGGATCGTGAGCTGGCCTACAAGCTGGCGGGTCGCGGCGTCGTGACCATGGAAGATCTTGCCGAGCAGTCGGTGGACGAACTGCTCGAAGTCGACGGTATGAACGAGGAACGCGCCGCGCAGTTGATCATGACGGCCAGGGCCCCCTGGTTTGCGGACGAGAACTGATAACGAATCTCGAATCTTTAGGAGCGCGTTGTATGGCGGAAGTCACCGTTAAACAGTTTGCCGAGGTGGTTGGCATACCGGTCGAACGCCTGCTTACGCAGCTGGAAGAGGCCGGTCTTGAGATCAAGAAGCCGGATGAGAAGATCAATGATGATCAAAAGCTTCAGCTGTTGACCTACCTGCGTCAGTCGCACGGTGCCGAGAGCAAGGCAAATGATGGCGCCGAGCCGCGCAAGATTACGCTCAAGCGCCGTTCGGTGAGCGAACTCAAGCTGGCCGGCAGCCAGGGTCGCGCCAAGACGGTACCGGTAGAGGTGCGCAAGAAGCGTACGTATGTGAAGCGCAGCGCGATCCTCGAGGAGGAGGCCAAGCGCAAGGCCGAGGAAGCCCGCCAGCGCGAGGCCGAGGAAGCTGCTCGCCTGGCCGAGGAGCGTGCGGAGCAGGAAAAGCTGGAGAAGGCCGAAGCCGAGAAACGCGCTGCCGAGGAGGCCGCGCGCCAGGAAGAGGAGGCCGAGGCGGCCCGCCAGGCCAAGGAAGAAGCCGCCAAACGGGAGGCCGACGAGGAAGTCGAGCGCAAGCAGGCCGAAGAGGCCGATCGCGAGCGTCGGGCCCAGGAAGAAGCGCGCAAGGCCGAGCAGGAAGCCCGGCGTCTCGAGGAAGCCGAAGAACGCAAGCAGCAGCGCGCAGCGCCCAAGCGTCCGGCTGCGCCGGCAAAGGAGGCCGAGAAAGGTGCGCCCACACGTTACGGCCGCCAGGAACTGCACGTGGCGCAGGACAAGAGCGGACGCCGCAAGAAGAAAGGTGCGCGGCGTCGGGGCGGCGTGCAGGTACGGATGGATACGCGCCACGGCTTCGAAAAGCCGGTGGCTCCCATTGTGCGTGAGGTTGCGATCCCCGAGACCATTACAGTGGCCGATCTGGCACAGAAAATGGCAGTCAAGGCGACTGAGGTCATCAAGGTGATGATGAAGATGGGGGCCATGGCCACCATCAATCAGGTGATCGATCAGGACACGGCCACGCTGGTGGTCGAAGAGATGGGGCACAAGCCCAAGGCGCTCAGGGAGAACGAACTCGAGGAACAGGTTCTGGAAGAAGCTGCCGAGACCGAGACGGAGGGCACCACTCGCCCGCCGGTGGTTACCATCATGGGCCATGTAGATCACGGCAAGACATCTCTGCTCGACTACATCCGGCGCACCAAGGTGGCGTCGGGCGAGGCGGGCGGCATTACCCAGCACATCGGTGCCTATCATGTGGAAACCGATAGCGGCATCGTGACCTTCCTGGATACCCCGGGGCATGCGGCATTTACCGCGATGCGTGCCCGAGGTGCCCAGGTCACCGATATCGTGGTGTTGGTCGTGGCGGCGGATGACGGCGTCATGCCGCAGACGGTCGAGGCCATTCAGCACGCCCGCTCCGCGGGCGTGCCGATCGTGGTCGCCATCACCAAGGTGGACAAGGAAGACGCCGATCCGGAGCGGGTGAAGAGCGAACTGGCTCAGCAGGAGGTGATCCCGGAGGACTGGGGCGGCGACACCATGTTCGTCAATGTATCCGCCAAATCCGGCGAAGGTGTGGAGTCCCTGCTGGAGTCGCTGCTGCTGCAGGCCGAGGTGATGGAGCTCAAGGCCGTGGACAGCGGGCCGGCCAATGGCGTGGTCATCGAATCCAGTCTGGAGAAAGGCCGCGGTCCCGTGGCCACCATCCTGGTGCGCAAAGGCCGCCTGAACAAGGGCGACATGATTCTCGCCGGTCAGGAATACGGTCGCGTCCGTGCCATGTTCGACGAAGCCGGCCAGGAAGTGGAATCGGCGGGCCCGTCGATGCCCGTGGTCATACTGGGGCTGTCCGGCACGCCGCAGGCGGGCGACGACGTTGTCACCGTTGCCGACGAGCGCAAGGCCCGCGAAGTGGCGCTCTATCGCCAGGGCAAGTACCGCGACGTCAAGCTGGCCCGTCAGCAGGCGGCCAAGCTGGAAAACGTGTTCTCGCAGATGGAAGAAGGCGAGACCCAGACCATCAACCTGCTGATCAAGGCGGATGTACAGGGCAGTGCCGAAGCCCTCAACGACGCGTTGACACAGCTGTCCAGTGACGAAGTGAAGGTCAAGGTGGTGGCAAGCGGTATAGGCGGCATCACCGAATCCGATGCCAACCTTGCTGTCGCCTCCAACGCCATCGTGATCGGTTTCAATGTGCGTGCCGATGCCGCGGCCAGGCGCATCATTGCCGATCAGGGGCTGGATGTTCACTACTACAGCGTCATCTACGAGGCTATCGACGAGGTCAAACGGGCGATCAGCGGCATGCTGGCGCCGGAGATCAAGGAAGAAATCGTGGGTCTTGCCGAGGTGCGCGACGTATTCCGCTCGCCGAAGATCGGTTCGATTGCCGGCTGCCTGGTGGTCGAGGGCTACGTCAAGCGGAGCAATCCGATTCGCGTGCTGCGCGACAACGTCGTCATCTACGAAGGGCAGCTTGAATCGCTGCGACGCTTCAAGGATGACGTCAACGAAGTTCGTTCCGGTACCGAGTGCGGCATTGGTGTCAAGGACTACAATGACGTGAAGGTGGGTGACCAGATCGAGTGCTACGAGCGCGTCGAGGTCGCACGGAGTCTCTGATGCCGAGAGAATTTCCCCGCAGCCGCCGCGTTGGCGAACAGATTCAGCGCGAGCTGTCGGAACTCATTCGCCGTGAGATCAAGGATCCCAGGGTGGGGATGGTCACGGTGATGGAAGTGCGTGTCACGCGGGACCTCGGCCACGCAAAGGTTTTTGTCAGCTTCATGCAGCCGGACATCGATGTCGCCGGAAGTGTGGCAGCGCTCAACCATGCCGCCGGTTTTCTGCGGCGAGAGCTTGGGCGCGAGATGAAGATTCGCACGGTCCCCGAACTGCACTTCGTGCACGATGAGAGTCTTGAGCGGGGCGCCCGGCTGAGTGCGGCAATCGACCGGGCCGTGGCATCCGATCGCGAGCGATCCGATGATCAGGGCCAGGATTGAATGTCCGGCGAGACAGGTGGTGAGAGAAGCATGACTCAACGCAGATCCAGCCGTCGTGCCGTTCATGGCATGCTCTTGTTGGACAAGCCGACGGGACTGACATCCAACCGCGCGCTACAGATCGTCAAGTGGCTCTTCCAGGCCCGCAAGGCGGGGCACACGGGCAGCCTGGATCCACTGGCCACCGGCCTCCTGCCGCTGTGTTTCGGGGAAGCGACCAAACTCTCCGGCTACCTGCTGGACGCCGACAAGCGCTACCGGGTGACCTGCCGGCTGGGCAGTCGCACGGACACCGCTGATGCCGAGGGCCAGGTGGTGGCTACGGCAGCCGTCCCCGCGCTCGATCGCCATGCCGTCGAGTCGGTATTGTCCGGTTTTCTTGGCGAGCAGGACCAGGTGCCACCGATGTACTCCGCCCTCAAGCAGGGCGGCCGACGCCTCTACGAGATGGCACGCGAGGGCATCGAGGTGGAGCGCAAGCCGCGGCGGATCGTCATACGCGATCTGGCCCTGTTGGGCGTGTCGGGTGACGCGCTCGAACTGGATGTTGCCTGTTCCAAGGGCACCTACATCCGCACGCTGGTTGAGGACATTGCTCGCGCCCTGGGCACGGAAGGCCACGTGGCCGCCCTCCGACGCACCGGCGCCGGGCCCTATGGAGAGGATCAGATGATTTCTCTGGCTGAACTGGAGGCGGCAGCCGAGCAGGGCGGGGCCGAGGCTCTGGACCGCTTCCTGAGGCCGCTGGATTCGGCGCTGGGCCACTGGCCGGCCGTGAACCTGACCCCGGATACGGCCTATTATCTGCGTCGTGGCCAGGCCGTCATGGTGCCCCGGGCACCCGCCGGAGGCTGGGTGCGGGTCTACGAAGGCGAGCGCGATTTCCTCGGTCTGGGCGAAATCCTGGACGACGGACGGGTGGCTCCGCGCCGCCTGATGAACCGCGAAGCGGCCGTTCTGCGCTGATCGTGTGTTGTCTGGGCCCTGATTTTATTGCATTTTTTCTTGTTCCGGGCCGAAGCCCGCGTGTAAAATAGGCGGCTGATCAGAAAACTGGCCGCACAGCCGATTGCAGGAGTATCGATTTCATGGCGCTTGAGACCACCAAGAAGCAGCAGGTTATCAACGACTACAGCCGGGCGGATGCCGATACCGGATCCCCCGAAGTCCAGGTCGCGCTGCTTTCCGCTCGCATCGAGGAGCTGACCGAGCATTTCAACCAGCACAAGCACGATCACCATTCGCGCCGCGGGTTGCTGAAGATGGTCAACAAGCGGCGCAAGCTGCTTGACTACCTCAAGAGCCGCGACCGCGAACGTTACCAGAACCTGATTTCCCGTCTCGGCCTGCGCCGCTGACCGGACTTCCCGACACGCCGGCGTTTTTCCGCCGGCGTGTTGCATTCGTGCTGCGCCCCGAACCGCCGGTGGAACCGGCATCCGTGCGGGTGCGCGCCGGAGAACCCTTTCCAACAGAGCAAAAAAGCAAGGTCAGATAGTGGCAGCCATCAAGAAAACATTTGAATTCGGACGTCACCAGGTCACCCTGGAGACCGGCGAGATCGCACGTCAGGCCGACGGCGCGGTTCTGGTGAACATGGACGACACCGTGGTGCTGGTCACCGCAGTGGGTCAGCGCAAGGCCGATCCAGGCCGCGGCTTCTTCCCGCTTACTGTGAACTATCAGGAAAAAACCTACGCTGCCGGCCGCATCCCGGGCGGGTTCTTCAAGCGTGAAGGTCGGCCAAGCGAGAAGGAAACCCTGACTTCGCGGTTGATCGACCGTCCCATTCGTCCGCTGTTTCCCAAGGGTTTTCTGAACGAAGTCCAGGTCATTGCCACGGTGATTTCGGTCAATCCCGAGGTTGATCCCGACATTCCGGCGCTGATCGGCGCTTCCGCCGCGCTGACCCTGTCCGGAATTCCGTTCAGCGGTCCCATCGGCGCCTGCCGCGTGGGCTATGCGGATGGCGACTACATCCTGAATCCGACCAAGACCGAACTCGAAACCTCCCAGCTTGATCTGGTGGTCGCCGGTACCGAAAAGGCGGTCTTGATGGTCGAGTCGGAGGCCCGGGAACTGCCGGAAGAGGTGATGCTTGGGGCGGTGCTGTTCGGTCATGAAAAGATGCAGGCCGCCGTGGATGCGATCAACGCATTTGCCGCAGAAGTGGGCGTGACACCCTGGGACTGGACGCCGCCGGAGAAGGATTCCAGCCTGGAAGACGCTGTGGCCGCAGAAGCGCGTCAGGCGATCGAGGACGCCTACCAGATCGCAGAGAAGCAGGCCCGCCAGCAGCGGCTGGCCGAGATCAGTGCGGACCTGAGCGAGAAGCTGGCCGGTGGCGAGGAGCCGAAGTTCACCGCCGAGGCCGTTTCAGACGCCATGTCGCGTCTGGAAAAGTCCATCGTCCGTAGCCGGATTCTGGGGGGCAACCCCCGCATCGACGGCCGCGACACGCGGACTGTACGGCCGATCACCGTGCGCGCCGGCATGTTGCCGCGCACCCACGGATCGGCGCTGTTTACCCGTGGCGAGACCCAGGCCATTGTGGTGACCACGCTGGGTACCGGGCGCGATGCGCAGATCATCGATGCCATTGAAGGGGAGCGCAAGGAACCCTTCATGCTGCACTATAATTTCCCCCCCTATTGCGTGGGTGAGACCGGCTTCATCGGTTCGCCGAAGCGGCGTGAGATCGGTCACGGTCGTCTGGCCAAGCGCGGCATTCAGGCCGTCATGCCGGACATGGACAACTTCCCCTACGTGATTCGCGTCGTTTCGGAAATCACCGAATCGAATGGTTCGAGTTCCATGGCTTCGGTGTGTGGCACGAGTCTGTCGTTGATGGATGCCGGTGTGCCGATCAAGGCGCCAGTGGCCGGCGTCGCCATGGGGCTGATCAAGGAAGAGAGCGGTTATGCCGTACTGACCGACATCCTGGGCGACGAGGATCATCTCGGCGACATGGACTTCAAGGTGGCCGGTACTGCCGATGGCGTGACTGCGCTGCAGATGGACATCAAGATCGAGGGCATCAATCGCGAGATCATGGAGAATGCCCTGGCCCAGGCGCGTGACGGGCGTCTGCATATTCTGGGTGAGATGAACAAGGTGATTTCAGAGCCGCGCAAGGAAATGTCCGACTGGGCACCGCGTATCATCACGATGAAGATCGATTCGGACAAGATCCGCGACGTCATCGGCAAGGGTGGTGCGGTGATTCGCGGCATCACCGAAGAGACCGGTACCACGATCGATATCCAGGATGATGGCACGATCAAGATTGCCTCGGTGGATCGCGCCGCCGGCGAAGCGGCACGCAAGCGCATCGAGGACATCACCGCCGATGTGGAAGTGGGCAAGATCTATGAAGGTCGCGTGGCCAAGCTGATGGACTTCGGTGCATTCGTCACGATTCTGCCCGGCAAGGATGGCCTCGTGCACATTTCGCAGATCTCCGATGAACGGGTCGAAAAGGTCAGCGACATGTTGGCCGAGGGCGACATTATCAAGGTCAAGGTGCTTGAGGTCGACAAGCAGGGCCGGATCCGGCTCAGCATGAAGGCGGTGGACGCCGCCTGATCCAGAGATCGCATCAATCATGAAAAAGGGCCGCTCAGCGGCCCTTTTTTGTGGTGAATCCGATGCCTAGCCCGAGTCGGGTTGCTCTCCACCCAGATGCTCGGTCATCGTGTCTGGCGTATCCGGACTCAGAGCGAGTGCCGACCGCAGATGCTTCATGATCCGGGTTTCCAGCCAGAACTCGGCCTTGAAGGGAGGACGTCCGGCGAGAAAGCCGACATGCCCGCCGTGTTGCGAGAGTTCCAGGCGCACCATTGTGGAGAGTTCATCTGGCGCAGGCACCGTCTCCGGGCTCATGAAAGGATCATCAATCGAGTGAATGATCAGGGTGGGGCGCTGGATGCGGCGAAGGAAATGGCGGCTGCTGCATCGGCGGTAATAGTCGTCGGCATCGGAGAAACCATGCAAGGGCGCGGTGACATGATTGTCGAATTCGCGGAATGAGTTGACGCCGGTCAGATCGAGATTGATCGGTGTATCGGGCTGCCGGCCGGCAAACTTGCGGTATACGGAGCGCTTCATGTGCCGTACCAACTGCCATTCATAGAGATGCGAAAAGCCGCTGTTGATGGAGGAGGAAGCGCGTCCCAGGTCGAATGGCACCGATACTGCCACCCCGGTGGCAACCGGCGCGTTATCGCCCTGTTCGCCGAGCCATTTCAGCAGAGCATTGCCGCCCAGGGAGTAACCCACGGCAGCCAGTGGGGTCGTCGGTTCGCGTTCTGCAAGGCGGTTGATGAAATAGTCCAGATCCGCCGTTGCACCCGAGTGATACCAGCGGTCAAGGCGATTGGGTTCACCACTGCAGCCGCGGAAGTAGAGCAGGGCGCCGCGCAGCCCGGCGGAAGCCAGTTGATGCATGAGCCCTGCAGCGTAGCGGGAGCGTACCGAACCCTCCAGGCCGTGCAAGAGGACTACGATTGGACCCTGCTCCGGGCCGGTCCAGTCGATATCGACGAAATCGCCATCGGGCAGCTCGAGGCGCTCCCGGCGCAGGCGAAGGTTCGGCAGGGGACGAAGCACGTTCGGGAGAATGGTCTGGAGATGGGCGTTGCGAAGCCACCAGGGCGGCCGGAATTCACTTTCCACAATCACCGGGTCGATTCCTTGTTGCTTGTGTGGCCGGAGCGTGCGCTGACATCATGCCACAACCCGTTCCGATGCCACTACCCGGTGCGGACTCACGGGAGATCACCCAGCAGTGCCTCTTGCAGTGACCGCCATTGGGACGCAGTCTGCTCTGTAGTCTGACGAATGGCATCCGTCCGGTTGCCGGTTTCCCGAAGCTTTTGGTCGAAGAGTTCCTGTTGATAGATGAAAAGCCGAAGGCCCTGCTCAAGGAATCGTCCGATAACCGGCGCCACCGGTCCCCGGCCGCGATGAACCAGTTCCGAGAGCAGCGTTTCGGTGAAAAGCGTCTCTGCCTGGCTGGATTGTTCCGCTACGACCTGCAGCAGGACGGCATGCGTGATGTCCGACTCGGATCGCTTTTCGATGACTCTGAAAGGCACGCTGTCGACAATAAGCTGACGGATGTCGGAGAGCTTGATGTAGCGGCTTTCCTCGGTGTCGTAAAGCCGCCGATTCGGGTATTTCTTGATGATGCGATGTTCGTTCATGTCCGCACACAGACCTCCCGGATCCGGCCGACGAACAAGGAGGCTTCGGTTCAGGGCATCTGAAACACCAGTCGGTGTATCGTCGAATGAACCGGAGGCTTCATATCGCTAGCGCTCGTCGGGTTTCACACGTTCGTCTACCAGCTCATCGACCACACCAGGGTCGGCGAGCGTCGACGTATCACCGAGGTTGTCCAGTTCCTCGGCGGCTATCTTGCGCAGAATACGCCGCATGATCTTCCCGGAACGTGTCTTGGGCAAGGCCGGTGCCCACTGGATGGCATCCGGCGCGGCGATGGGACCAATCTGTTCACGTACGAAGTTGACGAGTTCGCGACGCAGATCGTCCGACGGTTCGATTTCGTTCATGACCATGACATAAGCGTAGATGCCCTGACCCTTTATGTCGTGCGGATAGCCGACGACGGCGGCTTCCGCCACGGATGCGTGGAGTACGAGGGCGCTTTCGATTTCCGCGGTACCCAGACGGTGCCCGGAAACGTTGATGACATCGTCCACACGTCCGGTGATCCAATAATAGCCCTCGGCGTCCCGCCTTGCGCCATCACCCGTGAAATAGTAGCCGGGATAGGCACTGAAATAGGTATCTATGAAGCGCTGGTGGTCACCGTAGACAGTTCGCATCATGCCCGGCCAGGGGAACTTGATGGCCAGGTTGCCGGATACCGCGCCTTCAAGTTCGTTGCCATCGGCGTCCATGAGCACCGGCTGCACGCCGAAGAACGGACGCGTTGCCGAGCCCGGTTTGAGCGCCGTGGCGCCGGGCAGCGGAGTGATCATGATGCCGCCAGTCTCGGTTTGCCACCAGGTATCCACAACGGGGCAGCGGTCCTCGCCGACCGCATGGTAATACCATTCCCAGGCTTCGGGATTGATGGGTTCGCCCACCGTTCCCAGTATACGCAGCGACTTGCGCGAGGTGCTGTGCACCGGTTCGTCACCGTTGGCCATCAGCGCGCGGATGGCGGTCGGTGCCGTGTAGAAGATGTTGACCTTGTGCTTGTCACACACTTCCCAGAATCGCGAGACACTGGGGTAGGTGGGAACGCCCTCGAACATCAGCGTGGTCGCTCCATTGCACAACGGTCCATAGACAATATAGGAATGACCGGTAATCCAGCCCACGTCAGCCGTGCACCAGTAAACCTCGCCGTCGTGGTAATCGAACACATAGCGGTGGGTCACCGCCGTGTGCAGCAGGTAACCGCCGCTGGTGTGCAAAACGCCCTTGGGCTTGCCCGTGGATCCCGACGTATAGAGAATGAACAGCGGATCTTCGGCGTCCATATCCTCGGCGGGGCAGTCGGCTTCCGCCTTCGCAACCAGTTCGTGATACCAGACATCCCGCTCTTCATGCCATTTGATCGAAGCGCCGGTTCGTTGCAGGACGACGCAACTGTGAACGTTGGGGCAGTCCGCAAGCGCCTTGTCTGCATTCGCCTTCAGCGGGATACGTTTGCCGCCACGCACGCCCTCGTCGGCAGTGATGAGCACGGTGCAGTCGGCGTCGAGAATCCGGTCTCGCAGTGAACCTGGCGAAAAGCCCCCGAAAACCACGGAATGCACTGCGCCGATTCGGGCACAGGCCAGCATCGCCACGGCGGCTTCCGGCACCATGGGCATGTACAGACAGACGCGGTCGCCCTTGCTGACCCCACGGGCTTTCAGGGCGTTGGCGAAGCGGCAGACTTCCGCATGCAGTTCGCGGTAGGTGATCTTTCGGTCGTCGGAGGGGTCGTCACCTTCCCAGATGATTGCCACCTGCTCGCCCCGCTTTTCAAGGTGGCGATCCAGACAGTTATGGGAGACATTGAGGCGGGCTCCCTCGAACCAGCGGATATGGCCTTTCTCGAAGCTCCAGTCAAGCACCTTGTCCCAGGGCCGCGACCAGGTCACGAATTCTTCCGCCAATTCTGCCCAGAAGGCTTCCGGCTGCTCTACCGACCGCCGGTACATCCTGCGGTAGGCGTCCTCGTCGATGTAGGCGAAATCAGCCATCGACTCGGGAACAGGGTAGAGCTTGGTGTCCGACATTCGTGATCTCCCGATGTGGAGTGAGCGGGCGACGAACAGGAAATGCCCGTAGCCGGAGTGGGCCCTGTCCGATTGCGCGGCCGGCGTGAATCCGGCGGACAGGCATGTCCCTACCTTAGTACATTTTGCCCCTTCTTCGAAAGGCGGCAGCCGCGGGACTTTCCAGTCGCCGCGGGATGCGCGCGGCATCCCAGTGGCTGCGTGCCCAATCAAGAATCTCGGCGGCGCGGGCCCGCTCCAATTCCTGTGGCGGACCCTGGCCAAGGAACGTGAGGGCCGCCACCAGTGCGGAGCCGGGCTTGTCTGTTTGGACCGCCGGTGCACCGGTAAGTTTGCTCAGTTTCTGGCCCTCCGCGTTGATGGCCACGGGGAGATGGCAGAAGCGCGGAAGCGTATGTCCGAGTTGCCGGTACAGGTGAATCTGGCGCGGTGTGCTGATCAGCAGGTCGCTCCCACGCACGACTTCGGTAATGCCCTGGTAAGCGTCGTCCACCACGCAGGCCAGCTGGTAGGCAATCAGGCCGTCGGCACGGCGAATGATGAAATCACCGACATCGTGTTCGAGAATCTGGCGCACATGGCCCTGAACAGCGTCTTCGAATGCGGTGGGATTGGTATCGGTGCGCACGCGGACGGATCGCGCTTCAGCGCCGGGCGGCAGGCCGCCGCGACACGTACCGGGGTAGACGGGTCCCTCCAGGCCAATGCGGCCGTGTGCCGCGATATCCCTGCGTGTACATGCGCAGGGATAGGCGGTACCGGTGGTGAGCAGGCGATCCAGCGCCTCTTCATAGGCGTCCTTGCGGCTGCTCTGGTAGAGGACCGGGCCGTCCCAGGTCAGATCGAAGGCCTCCAGGGTGCGCAGAATATCCCGGTCGGCTCCTGGCTGCTCGCGGGGCGGGTCGAGGTCCTCGACGCGTACCAGCCACTCGCCACCGTGGCTGCGCGCCTCGAGAAAGCTGGCGAGCGCCGTGATCAGAGAGCCGAAATGCAGCGGCCCGGTTGGCGAGGGAGCGAATCGGCCTCGATAGCCGGAGGGGGGAGAGGCGGTTGGATGCTTGCGGCTGAACTCGGACAAGGGGAGGCATGCCACCGGCGACGCGGGCGCGCCGCCGGTCGGTCAGGTCTGATCAGCCGATCATCTGCTTTTCGCGGATTTCGTCCAGCGTCTTGCAGTCGATACACTGGGTCGCCGTGGGGCGCGCTTCCAGTCGGCGAATTCCGATTTCCACGCCGCAGGTGTCACAGAAGCCGTATTCGCCGTCATCCAGGCGACCCAGGGCTTCGTCGATCTTCTTGATCAGCTTGCGCTCGCGGTCCCGGGTGCGCAGTTCCAGACTGAATTCGGATTCCTGGGTGGCCCGATCGTTGGGGTCCGGGAAATTCGCCGCTTCGTCCTGCATGTGGTGGACGGTGCGATCGACCTCCTCCATCAGCTCGCGCTTCCACGCGTTGAGAATCTCGCGGAAATGCTCTTCCTGATTCTCGTTCATGTATTCTTCGCCGCGCTTGGCCACATAGGGCTTGAAGCCGCGGAAAGGCGCGCCCGGCGGCGGCTGAAGATCGTTGCCAGGTGCCTTTTTCGCGGCAGTCCTGCTGACCGTCTTCTTGCTCGCCTGTTTCTTCTTGGCAGGCGCCTTGGCAGTGGCCTTGCTCGAGGCCGTGGTCTTCCCTGTTGTGGCCTTCCGGGTGGTCTTGGAGGCCTTGCTGGCGGCTTTTTTCTTAGCCGGCATTTGATGCTCCTGGGTAGTAGTCCCGACAAATGAACCGGGAGTTTATACCTAAATGATCCCGGCGACGCAAGAACAGTCCCAAGCTTCTGATATTCGGCGGGTTTTTAGTCCCGGGCGGGCGCATGGCCCGCCCACAACGCGGTCGCGCCGGCCACGGCGGCCGGCATCACGAAGAAATTCAGCACAGGGATCATGGTGGCGACTGCGGTGGCCACGCCGAAGCCGAGCGCCGGGCCCGTCCGTGCCCCCAGCAGTTTCCGCTGCGAGCGGAAATTGAAGCCCCGCGCACCGAGCGGGAAGTCCGAATATTCCAGCGCCAGCAGCCAGGCGCTGAACAGGAACCAGGCTGGCGCCACGGCGACATTGACCACGGGCACGAAGAGCAATATCAGGGCAATCACGCCGGCAATCACGGTGATCACGACGAACCAGACCAGCTTGATCAACTCCTCAATGAAGGTGGCAGGCAAGGAGGCCAGGGCCCGGCCGAGGCTTGCGGTCGGCGGGATGCGGCCGGTCAGACGCTGGTCGACCCGCTCGGCCAGCAGACTGTTGAAGGGGGCGCCGATCAGATTGGCAACCAGTGTGAAACCATAGAAGACCACCAGCAGGGCGGCGCCGCCGAAGAGCACCCACATCAGCCACTGCAGCCAGGCCAGCCAGCCGGGCAGTTCGGGGACGAGGGAGTGGACCAGCTGATCGAAATACTCCGCGCCCACCCAGATGAGCGCGGCAAAGACCACCAGATTGATGGTGAGGGGAATGAATACATAGCGTCGCAGTCCCGGCTGCAGCATCAGACTGAAACCGCGCCGCAGGCAGGCGGCGCCATGAAAGAAGTCATCAGCCATGCCAATCCCCCTTGGTTGCTGGCGTCAGGGCAGATCGACCGGCACCGGCGGTTCCCAGTCGGGCGCCCGGTGTTCGGCCACGACAGTGGTATAGATGCCGCCGCGGACGTTGAATTCCGCGGTCAGCCGCATGAATTTGGGCCGCGTGGTCTCGACCAGGTCGTCGAGAATGCGGTTGGTCACGTCCTCATGGAAGGCCCCCTCGTCGCGGAATGACCACACGTAGAGCTTGAGCGCCTTGAGTTCCACGCAGATCCGGTCGGGGACGTATTCCAGGTGAAGCTCGGCAAAGTCCGGCTGGCCGGTTTTCGGGCACAGGCAGGTGAACTCGGGAATCTCCATGCGAATGGTATAATCCCGCCCTTCGCGCGGATTGGGGAAAGTTTCCAGCGTCTTGCTCGGACGTGCGGACATGTTCGGGGGCTCCAGATCGGGGTCGGAATTTTGCGAGCGGATCGCTTGTTCACGGGGGCGATTACTTTACACTACGTGGCCGGGACTGGCCATTCATCCACAGGGCAGTTATGCGACTCAGCAAAGTCAGACTGGCGGGATTCAAGAGCTTTGTCGATCCCACCACCATCAATCTTCCCAGCAACCTGATCGGCATCATCGGTCCCAATGGCTGTGGCAAGTCCAATGTCATCGACGCGGTGCGCTGGGTCATGGGCGAGACGTCCGCCAAGCACCTGCGCGGGGACTCCATGGCCGATGTCATATTCAACGGGTCGACCGGACGCAAACCGGTGGGCCTGGCTTCCATCGAGCTGGTCTTCGACAACTCGGACGGCGCGGTCGGCGGCCAGTACGCCGGGTTCAACGAGATTTCGGTCAAGCGCGCGGTTTCACGGGACGGCACCTCCAGCTACTACCTGAATGGCACCCGCTGCCGTCGTCGTGACATCACCGACATCTTTCTGGGAACCGGCCTGGGGCCGCGCAGCTACGCCATCATCGAGCAGGGCATGATTTCGCGCCTGATCGAGGCCAAGCCCGAGGAACTGCGGGTATTCCTCGAGGAGGCAGCCGGCATTTCCAAGTACAAGGAGCGCCGGCGCGAGACCGAGAACCGCATCCGCCACACCAAGGAAAACATCGAGCGCCTCAACGACCTGCGCGACGAGATCGAAAAGCATCTCCAGCACTTGCAGCGCCAGGCCCGCACGGCCGAACGCTACAAGGAGTTCAAGAACGAAGAGCGCCGCCTGCGGGCGGAGCTGCTGGCCCTGCGTTGTGCGGCCATGGATACCGAGCTGGCCGGCAAGGACCGCGTGCTGGGGGAACGCGAAACGGCCCTGCAGGCCGCCATCGCGGAACTTCGCGCGGTCGAGAGTTCGCTGGAAAAGACCCGCGAGCGGCATACCGAAGCCAACGACGGGTTCAATGAGGTACAGGGGCGCTTCTACAGTGTGGGAGCCGACATCGCGCGTATCGAGCAGGCCATCCAGCACGCGCGGGATACCCGCCAGCGTCAGGAACGGGACCTCGAACAGGCCGAGCATGCATTCGGCGAAATTCAGGGTCATATCGAGCGGGACCGGGAGCAGCTCGAGGACATGGCGCGCAGTCTCGCCGAACTGGAGCCGGGACTGGCTCGGGCCCGGGAGGCGGAGTCCGCTTCTGCACAAGCCCTTCAGGGTGCCGAGGAGTCCATGCAGGCATGGCAGAGCCGCTGGGAGAGCTTCACTGAACAGGCCAGTGGCACCAGTCAGTCCACCCAGGTGGCACGGACGCAGATCGAGCATATCGAACGCCAGCTCCAGCAGGCCTTGCAGCGGCGCGATCGGCTGCTCGAGGAGCGCGAACAGCTTTCCACCAGCCAGCTGGATGCAGAATTGCAGGAACTGGAGGGCCACGAGCGCGAAGCGCGCGCGCAGCGCGAGCGCTTGCAGCAGGAGTTGGACGCCGCGCTGGACGAACTCAAGCAGTTGCGTGACCAGGATCGGGAACTCAGCGCACGTCTGCATGAACTGCGCAGCCACCTCCAGGATGGCCGTGGGCGTTTGAGTTCCCTGGAAGCCCTGCAGCAGGCCGCGCTGGCGCGCGGCGGCGAGGGTGGCCGCCGCTGGCTGGAAGAGCAGGGCCTCCAGGACAACCGCCGGCTCGCCGAGACGGTGCGTGTGGCGTCGGGATGGGAATTGGCGGTCGAGACCGTGCTCGGCTTTCACCTCCAGGCAGTCTGTGTCGAAGAACTGGACTCGCTGGCGGAAGCGGCTGGCGCCCTGCAGGAGGGGGCCGTGGCGCTGGTGGACGGGCGCTCGTCCGGTGCCGCGGGCGGCGACGGGGAGCGTCTGTCCTCCCGGGTCGAGGCCCCGTTCTCGCTGGACAGTCTGCTGGGCTCGGTGCGCCTGGCGCGGAGCCTGGAAGAAGCCTTGGCGCTCCGCGGGCAACTGGGTCCCGGCGAGTCGCTAATCACGCCCGATGGCGTCTGGCTGGGCGCCAACTGGATTCGCGTCAACCGCGAGCAGGACGAGCGGGCGGGGGTCCTGGCCCGTGAACAGGAGATCAAGCGTCTCAGCGGCGAGCAGGCCGAGTTGGAGCGGGAAATCGAGGAACTCGGCGGCCGGCACGATGAGGCACGTGACCGGATACGCTCCCTTGAGGAGCGTCGCGAGGAACTTCAGGCCGAGGTCAACCGGGCTCACCGTCGGCATACCGAACTCGGCTCGCTGATGCAGACCCGCCAGTCCCGGCGGGAACAGTTGACCCGCCGCTTCGAGGAAGTCACCGCGGAGGTGGAGGAACTGGCCGGCCAGGTGGAAGCACACCAGACCGACCTCAAGGCCGCCCGAGGACGCCTGGAGGAAGCCATGGCCTCGCTGGAAACCAGCGAGCGCCGGCGCGAGGAACTGAACCAGGAGCGGGATGCGCAGCGCCGCCGCCTGGAAGAGGCCCGGGCACAGGCCCGCCAGGATCGCGACCTGGCGCATGAGTTGGCGCTCAAGGTGGAATCACGGCGGACGATTCGTGAATCGACGCAGCGCAATCTCGAGCGCATGCAGAGCCAACTGGAGCAACTCGAGACCCGGCGCCGCGACTTGCGTGAGGCGCTCGAGTCGGGTGTCGACCCGCTGGCCGGACAACAGCAGGAACTCAATGAACTGCTTGAGCGACGCAGCCAGGTGGAGGCCGAGCTGGGCGAGGCCCGCCGCCATCTTGAGGCGCTCGACGAAGAACTGCGTCACCTGGAACGCGGCCGGGTGGAGAAGGAAGGGCACAGCCAGGAGCTGCGTGGCGAACTGGAACAGCTTCGGCTCGGATCCCAGGAACTGCGGGTGCGTCGCCAGACGGTATTCGAGCAGTTGCAGGAATCCGGATTCGAACTCGCGGCCCTGAAATCGGAACTGCCCGAAGAGGCCTCGATCGGCGACTGGGAAGAGCGGCTGGAGAAGCTCGAACAGCGGATTCAGCGACTCGGCCCCATCAACCTTGCGGCAATCGACGAATTCGAGGAGGAGTCCCGTCGCAAGGAATACCTCGACGCCCAGCATGGCGATCTGACCGAGGCGCTGGAGACCCTGGAGAACGCGATTCGCAAGATCGACCGCGAAACACGCACCCGCTTCAAGGAGACCTTCGACAAGGTCAACAGTGGCTTGCAGGAACTTTTCCCCAGGTTGTTCGGAGGCGGCCATGCCTACCTCGAACTGACTGGCGAGGACCTGCTCGACACTGGCGTGGCGATCATGGCCCGTCCCCCGGGCAAGCGAAACAGTACGATTCATCTGCTCTCCGGTGGCGAGAAGGCGTTGACCGCCGTGGCACTCGTATTCTCGATCTTCGAACTGAATCCTGCGCCGTTCTGCATGCTTGACGAGGTTGACGCGCCGCTCGACGATGCCAATGTCGGCCGATTCTGCGATCTCGTGCGCCACATGTCGGAGCGTGTGCAGTTCATTTTCATCACGCACAACAAGACCACCATGGAAATGGCCGATCAACTGACCGGCGTGACCATGAACGAGCCGGGCGTGTCCCGTCTGGTGGCGGTGGACGTGCAGGAAGCCGTGCAGATGGCCGCGGTCTGAGCCGCCTGGATTGGTGCGTGTCGGCTGACTGGAGGCGGAATTGAACGAGTTGCGTCTGGTCCTGCTGCTGGTCGGGGTTGCCGCTGGCGTGGCGGTGTACCTGTGGTCGCGGCGCACACCGCCGCGCGACGCCGGACGGGAACATCGCGTGGAGCCGTCCCTGCGGGATCCGGGTGCCGATTTGGCAGATGTTTCACCTGCCCCGGAAGCGGGGACGGGGCAGGGACCGTCAGTTCCGGAACCCGCACCGGAATCGGTGCCGGCCGCGACCCCGCCGCCTGTCGCTCCGACCGGGAATCCTGAAAAGATCGTAGTGGTGCACGCCGTGACCGGCGCTGGCAGCGGCGTGACACTGGCACGTGTGCGCGAGATGCTCGAGGCCGACGGTCTGGAGTTCGGTCACTATGGCATTTTTCATCGGCCCGCGCCGGGCCGCGCGGAAACCCGGCCGGTTTTCAGCGTGGCCAATCTTCGCGAGCCGGGCAGCTTCGATCTGGAACGCGACGTCGATGCCGAGATCGAGGGGTTGACCTTCTTCATGGTGCTTCCGGGCCCGGTCGCCGGTGTCGAAGCCTTTGACGAGATGCTGGATGGAGCACGCCGCATTGCAGCCGGGCTGGGTGCCGAATTGCTTGATGACGCCCACAGCAGCCTGACTCGGCAGGCCGCGACTCACCTGCGCGAGGAAATTGTCGATTTCGAGCATCGCCGCGCGCTTGGTCGCGACGCCAGCGACCGGCGCTGAGCGATCCACCCAGGAGACTGACCGCCAATGAATGCCGCCCCTTCCCCGCGCGAGCGCATTGAAGCACTGCGCGAGGAAATTCGCTACCACAACTACCGTTACTATGTGCTTGACGACCCCGAGGTGTCGGATCCGGAATACGACCGGTTGATGGTCGAACTGCGGCGCCTTGAAGAGGCTCATCCGGACCTCGTCACGGACGATTCTCCGACGCGGCGGGTCGGTGCGGCGCCCGCCTCCGGCTTTCGCGAGGTGCGTCATGAAATCCCGATGCTGTCGCTGGAAAACGCCTTCGAGGAGGCGGATGTGCGCGCCTTTGATCGGCGGATTCGCGAGCGTCTGGAACACGAGAAGAGCATCGACTACACGGCCGAACCCAAGTTTGACGGCCTCGCCGTCAGTCTCCTCTTTGAGAGCGGCCGGCTGACGACCGCGGCCACGCGGGGAGACGGCATGACCGGCGAGGACGTTACCGCCAACGTCCGGACCATCGAGTCGATTCCGCTTCGGCTGCGCGGCGAGGACTGGCCCGATCGTCTTGAAGTCCGGGGCGAGGTGTTGATGTCCAAGGCCGGGTTCGAGGAACTCAACGCGCGCAACGAAAAACGCGGTGAGAAGACCTTCGTCAATCCACGCAACGCAGCCGCAGGGAGCCTGCGGCAACTGGATCCGGCCGTTACTGCACAGCGCCCGCTCGAAGCCTTTTTCTACGGTGTCGGTGTCGTCGAGGGCGGTGAACTTCCTGAACGCCAGAGCGAACTGCTGCAACAGTTGCGGGACTGGGGCTTGCGGGTCTCCCCGGAAGTGCGTCGGGTTCGCGGCGTGGAAGGTTGCCTTGCCTTCTACGCGCACATCGGCAAGGTGCGTGACGATCTCCCCTACGACATCGATGGCGTGGTCTACAAGGTCGACCGCCTTGATCTGCAGCGTGAACTGGGTTTCGTATCGCGGGCACCGCGCTGGGCTCTGGCGCACAAGTTTCCCGCCCAGGAGGAAATGACCGTCGTAAGGGACGTCGAATTCCAGGTCGGCCGTACCGGCGCACTCACCCCGGTGGCACGACTCGAGCCGGTATTTGTTGGTGGTGTGACGGTGAGCAATGCAACGCTGCACAACATGGACGAAGTCGAACGCAAGGACGTGCGCATTGGCGACACCGTGATCGTCCGCCGTGCGGGCGACGTGATTCCGGAAGTCGCCCGGGTGGTTGTGGAACGGCGGCCGAAGAATGCGCGTCGGGTAGTGCTGCCGAAAAAGTGTCCGGAATGCGGCTCGGAGGTCGGCCGGGAGGAGGGCGAGGCGGTGGCCCGCTGCAGCGGCGGACTTTTCTGCCCGGCTCAGAGGCGCGAGGCACTGAAGCATTTTGCGTCGCGCCGGGCCATGGATATAGAGGGTCTCGGCGACAAGCTGGTTGAACAGTTGCTCGACAACAACCTGGCGCGCAATCCCGCGGACCTGTTCAAGCTCGAGGCCGGGCAGGTGGCGGGCCTGGAACGAATGGGCGAGAAATCGGCCGCCAATCTGATCGAGGCCATCGATTCGCGGCGCAGGCCCGAGCTGGAAAGATTTCTCTATGCGTTGGGTATCCGCGAGGTGGGCGAAGCCACGGCACGCAACCTGGCCGACTTTTTCGGTTCTCTGGATGCGGTCAGGCAAGCCGACGAGACCGAGCTGGAAGCGGTACCCGACATCGGCCCGGTGGTCGCGAAACACATTGTGCAGTTCTTCCGCCAGCCGCACAATCGCGAGGTACTCCAGGCACTCGCGGCGAACGGTGTGCATCCCCGGGAACGGAAAACCGAGCGACGGGGGGCACAGACGCTGAAAGGCAAGACATTCGTCCTCACCGGCTCGCTGGAGAGCATGACGCGAGACGCGGCCAGGGAAGCCATTCAACGCCTCGGCGGCAAAGTCACCGGCTCGGTATCGCGCAAGACCGATTACGTCGTGGCGGGAGCCGATCCGGGATCGAAACTGGCCCGTGCCGAAGAGCTCGACATTACGGTCCTCGACGAAGCGGGGCTGCAGAAACTCCTGGCAGACGGGGGCTGACTGAGCGCGGGATCGCTGGAGTGCTGCCCCGGTGGACTGGGTTGCCGCCTGCCCCTTGGGCTACAATGGGCGGATTGCATGACATGCTCCGATTGGATGGGGGACGGGATTTGCTGGGACGACTGAGGGCCGCAAGCCTCACCGGGTGCCTGCTGTTGCTGGGTTGCGCCACAGTGCGTGTGCCGCCCTTCGGCATCCGCGAGGGGCAGTTGGCCGAGTGCCCGGCGAAGCGCGCCTGTGTGTCAAGCCAGAGCCGGGATCCGCAGCACCGCATCGCACCGATTCCCTACCACACCGAACGCCGCGAGGCGCGTCTTGATCTGATTCGTGTCGTGCGCACATTCGACAATGCCAAGATCGTTTCGAATCACCGGCATTATCTGCGCGTGGAGTTCCCCAGCACGGCGGTCAAGTCACTGGACAAATCCGAGTACTACTTCGAGCCGGATGCTGCCGTGGATGATGTGGAGTTCTACCTGCCGCCGGGTGACAGGGTCATACAGGTGCGCGCAGCCGCGCGGCTGGGCGTCATGGATTCGGGCGAGAACCGCCAGCGAATCGAGCACATACGGCGCCTGTTCGAATACCTCCAGCAACGGCATTGAAATTGTCGGCCGGCAAGCCGGCCGTCACCGGTTGACCCGCCTTCAGGATAACCACTTCCCTCTCTGGACTGGCTCGCTTTCCTCATAGGCACGGCTCCAGTCGGTGATCATCGTGCCCAGCGAGAAGCAAGCTTTCACCCA
>JASFQN010000007.1:0-30411 GCA_050115425.1 Gammaproteobacteria bacterium
GGCCGACCCGACTTGAAGGTGTTGGAGAAACGCCATGATGTGCTCTCCACGCTTCCACTGACCCTTCGCCTCGGCGAGGGGGCGGCGGTGCTCTTTCGCTATGGCGCGGTGGTGTTTTTCGGCGTTGGCGAGGGCCGTGTCGCGGAATTCATCGAGGAACTCAAGGGCCTGATTGCCGAACCGGCGTCACTTCCCGAGACCGAAGCGGTCGAACTCACATTTGATCCGGGTCGCGAAGAACGGCTCCACCTGGACGGCACGATCAATCTGGCGTCTTCGCAGTTGGAACGCCTCCAGGTGGTGGCCCATGTGCTCGCCAAGAGCACGGTACTGGCCTACTACGAACAACTGGTTGCCCGGCTGCTGGTGCGGCTCGAACCCGTCAGCGCGGATCTCTCGGAGAAGGGCCAGGCCAGGGCCTCGGTTCGCGACCTGCTCCGCAAGGTCGGCAATGTGCTGCTTACCCGGACCCGCATGGTGGGTCGTGTCGAGATTGCCGAAAAGCCGGAACTCACCTGGGACGCGCCCGATCTCGACCGGCTCTACGAACGCTTGCATGCCGAGTACGAACTGCGTGAGCGCGACATCACGCTGGATCGCAAGCTGGCGCTGATTGCCGATACCGCCGAGACCGTGCTGGAACTCCTGCGCCACCGGCAGTCGCTGCGGGTCGAGTGGTATATCGTCATTCTCATCGTGATCGAAGTGGTCCTTTTCATCTACGAGTTGTTTCTGACGCACTGACCAGAGGGAGTCGGCCACATGACTTGTCCGAGAATCTTTTGCATCGGTCACAACTATGCCGCGCACGTCAGGGAACTGGGCGGCCGGCCCCGGTCGACACCGGCCATTTTCATGAAACCCCCCAGCGCACTGGTTCCGCCGGGGGAGCCGCTGCGCTTGCCGCGCAAGCAGGGAGCCGTGCATCACGAACTGGAGCTGGTGTTGCGCATCGGCAAGGAAGGCAAGCATATTCCGCGCAGCGATGCGTTGGCCTACATCGACGCCCTGGCGCTGGGAATCGATCTCACGCTGCGCGACATGCAAAAGGACCTCAAGCAGGCGGGCCGCCCCTGGGAGGCCTGCAAGGCGTTCGACGGCAGCGCCCCGCTGGGGGATTTCGTGTCGCTCGACGGCATTGATCTGGCCGATATCACCATGACCTGTCATGTGAACGGCACGCTGCGGCAGTCGGGCCACACCGGCGACATGCTGTTTCCGGTGTTCGAGATTATCGGTCTGCTTTCAGAGACGTGGCGGCTTTACGAAGGCGATCTGGTCTTTACCGGAACGCCGCCTGGTGTGGGGCCGCTGGAACCGGGCGATGAAATCACCCTTGCCAGTCCCGAGATCGGCAGTGTGAGCTGGCATTGCCAGTGAAGCGGCCGCTCCGAGCGGCGATCGCGGACCGGAAAAGGCCCGGCACGGATACCGTGCCGGGCCTTGTTTCAGATACGCTGCCCGGTGCTTATTGGAATACCTTTTCGACTGGCACGATCGTCACGTGGTCCTTGGAAAAGCCCATGGGCATGGCCTGGATGGCCTTGTCCTCGGCGAGCAGTTCGTCCGGTTTGGGCGAGTTGTAGGTGATGGGCGAGGGTTGATCGGAGACCAGACGCTTTTCAAGATCTCCCGCATCCCTGGTGACGAAGACGAACTTGACGTTGTCGGTCTGCAGGTGTGTGCGTATCGCCCTGTTCACGTCTTCCAGAGTCAGCGCCGCCAGGCCCTTGCGCACGTAGTCGGTGAAGTTGCCAATGCCGTAATACCGGCTGTCAATGGCGTAACCGAGTTGCCGGGACTGGCTCTTGACCAGCAGGCTGACGAATTTGCCAAGGAATGAGCGTGTGGCCTCGAAATCCTCCCGGCTCATGCCGTCGGTCACCAGCTTGTCCAGTTCGCGCAAGGCCACCCGGGTGGCGAACTGTGCATCGTTATTGTTTCGCAAGGGTCTCAGCCAGACCTGGAATATCTGGCGCTGCCGCCCCAGGTTGGCGTCGGGGTGGAACTGGAACATGCCGCGCGGGAAATATTCGATATACGCATAGTCGCCGTAGTTCATGCCCCGGACTTCACGGATGCGCTGGTAGAGATGGCTGTTGCTGTTCCGGTGTTCGCCAAGCCAGGAGCGAACCAGCCACAACGCCACCCAGTCCTTGTCGCCGCGTACCACGTCGATCGGGAAGCCGAATGAAACGGCCACAGCCGGCGTTTCCTTCTGAATGATCTGCGCCTGGCGGCCGGCAAAGGCAGGAGCCGGCGGTACCTGGATCTTCGTGCGTTCGCCCACGCTCAGCCGGCCGACGTCCGACGTCACCTGGCTGGCAAAGTCGGCCGGATAGCCGCCGGCCAGTCCGAGCGTGACGTTCTGCGGCGTGTAGTACTTCGCGTAGAAGGCCTTCACGTCATCCAGCGTGAGTGCCTGGAGGTCGCTGGCGGCACCGAGATCGTAGCTCGCGTAGGGGTGTCCCGGCCCATACACGAAGCGGTAGAGCGCCTCCTTGCCCAACTCCTCGTCGTTGTTGCCCTTGAGGTCGGTCTGCACGGCGTTGACGAGTTGCTGCTTTATCCGCTTGAAGTCGTCTTCGCGGAATCCGGGCTGATAGAGTTGCTCGGCCACCAGTTTGTACCAGCCGGCCAGGTTGTCGCGGTGCACTTCGCCGGCGAGGCGGGTCATCTCCTTGTCCACCTGGGCGGTGAAACCGGCTGCCATGGGAAACATGGCCTGACGAATCTCGCGGATCGAATGCAGGCTGGAACCGCCGTCACTGATCATGGCGGCGGTGAGCGCAGCCAGGCCTTTCTTGCCCGGCGGATCGAGTGCCGCCCCGGTATGGAATACCCAGGAGACATCCACCAGCGGAGCGTCCCCGGGCATGGCGACGGTTTCCACGTCAGCGGCTGATGTCGTGTCGGTTGCGGCGGCCGCCAGGTTGTCCACCGAGGGGAGCGTGGCCATGCCGGGAATTTCGGCATCGTTGGAAAGTGCCACGATCACCCGGTTGCCGTCGGTAAGGTATTCGTCCGCGTAGTGTTTCAGATCCTCCGGCTGCAGGCTGTCGTAGGTGCGATAGAGCTGGTTGATCGTTTCCGGCGTGCGCCGGAAGTGGACATACCGGGCCAGCACGTCCCCGATGGCTTCGGAATTGTCCAGTTGCGCCGCGAATGTGTACTTGAGGTGGCTCTTGGTGTCGTCCAGCCGGTCGCCATCCACCAGTTCCGTGCGCGCCCTGGCCGCCGTGGCCAGAATCTCGTCGGTGACGGCCTGTGCCCTGGCGGCGTTATTGAGGCGCGCGCCTATGTAGAGCAGTTGCGGGTCCTCGCGATCGGGGAAGTAGTAGAACAGGTTGTCCGCGATCTGCTGATCGGTGACCAGTTTCTGATAGATGTCCGAGCTCTGCGAAAAATAGATCTGGCCGACCAGATCCATCGCCGGCTTGGCTTTGTCGGTGGCGCGAAACGCCGGGCCGTGGAATGCCACCACGACCCATGGCTGGGTTGGCGCGTCCCACTTGATGTGCTTGTAGACCGGCCCCTGCGGCGGGGCCTCCGCGGGAATCGCCGCCTTGAAGTCGCCCGGTTTCCAGTCGCCCCAGTATTGCTTGACCAGGGCAACGGCATGTTCGGGCTCGACGTCACCGGTGAGAATGATGGTGGTGTTTTCCGGGCGGTACCAGCGCCTGAAGAACTCGCGCGAATAGTCGAACTCTTCCGGCATGTTCTGGATGTCCGCGAAGAAGCCCATGGTCGTGTGCTTGTAGGGGTGGCGGGTGAAAGCGTTGTCGCGCATCACTTCCAGGATCTTCTGGATGGGGTTCGAGTAGTTCTTGAGGTACTCGCCCTTTACCGCCAGAGCTTCGGTGCGGAACTGGGTTTTCGTGTAGCTGAGATTCTGGAACCGGTCCGCCTCGAGTTTGAGCACGGTTTCCAGGTCCGACTTGGTGAAGGTAGTGTGGTAATTGGTGTAGTCGTCGGTCGTATAGGCATTCTGGTCCGCGCCGGCCTTCTTCATGATGGCGCCGTAGCGTTCCGGCGGGTATTGCTCGGTGCCGCGAAACATCATGTGTTCGAAGAAGTGCGCGAAGCCCGAACGCCCCGGTTCGATTTCATTGCGCGAGCCCGTCTGAACGGGAATCTGCAGGTTGACCACGTCCGGATAGTCGGTGGGTACGACGATGACCCGCAACCCGTTGGGCAGATCGCGCATGACATACGCGGTAGGGAAGATTCTGCTCTCCGCCATGGCGTTCGCCTCCGGCGCAGACTTGTCCGCCGCGGCGCCGGTGTCGTCCCCGCCACCTCCGGTACAGCCACCAAATGCGGCAACGCTCAGGACAATCAGAGCCTTGTTCAGGAATTTCATCTGGCCTCCCGTGGCCCTCCGGGCCCGTCCTTGACGATAACTGAAGGTATATCGCCCCGGCGGTGGCGGCAATAGCCCGTGTTCGCGGCAGGTCCGGACCGACCGGACCTGTTGCGGTGCGCCTGGCGCCGGTCAATTTGACTCCATTACGCAACTTGTGAATCCTGAGCCACTGTTTGACCCGAACAAGAGGCAATTATGTCCGCACAGAATGCCCCGGCGGCGAGTCCCGCCGATCGCAAGATGTTTGGCCACCCCGTGGGACTGTTTACACTGTTTTTCACCGAGATGTGGGAGCGGTTCAGCTATTACGGCATGCGCAGCCTGCTTACGCTGTTTCTGGCGGCGGAGGTCATGCGCGGCGGCATGGGGCTGGACGACAAGACAGCCACGGCCATCTACGGACTGTACACGGCCGGTGTCTATCTGCTGGCACTGCCCGGCGGCTGGATCGCGGATCGCCTGGTCGGCCAGCAGCGTGCCATCTGGTACGGCGGCATCATCATCGCCTGTGGCCACTTCAGCATGGCGATTCCCAGCAACTACACCTTCTTCCTGGGACTGGTGCTCATCGTTCTGGGCACCGGCCTGCTCAAGCCCAATGTGAGCACGGTTGTCGGTGACCTGTATCCGGAGGGCGCGCGTCGCGACGCGGGCTTTTCGATCTTCTACATGGGGATCAACCTGGGGGCGTTGCTGGGACCGCTGTTCTGCGGCTATGTGGGAGAGAAGATCAATTGGCATTACGGGTTCGCGCTTGCCGGTATCGGCATGGTGCTTGGACTGATCCAGTACCGCGCCATGAATCGCTTCCTCGGCGACCACGGTCGTTTCCCCGAGCTCAAAAGCGACGATCCGGAACTCCAGCGCCGTTTTGTACGCAAGGGCTGGTTCTGGGTCGCGGTGGGCGTGGGTCTCATTGGCCTGGTCTATCTGCTCACCATCGCCGGCGTCATCCACATCAATCCGGTGGCCGTGGCCGGCAGCAGCGGCATCGCCATGGTCGCCATGGGTGTGTTGTATTTCGCCGGTGTGCTGATGTTCGGCAAGTTGGGCAGCATGGAACGCCGGCATGTGCTGGTGATCGCGATTCTCTGCATCGGCGGCATCGCCTTCTGGGCCGGCTTCGAGCAGGCCGGTTCCAATTTCAACCTGTTCGCCGAGCGTTACACCGATCGCATGGCGTTCGGCTGGCAATACCCGGCAAGCTGGTTCCAGATGGCCAACCCGCTCTATATCCTCATATTCGCGCCGGTATTCGGCTGGTTCTGGATCGCGCTTGGCCGGCGCAACCTGAATCCCTCCATGCCCCTGAAATTCGGCATCGGCCTGGCGCTGGTCGGCGTGGGTTTTCTGGTGATGGTGGCCGCGGCGCAACTGGTGATCGCCAAGGGCAACGTGCTGCCGACCTGGTTGTTGCTCACCTACCTGTTGCATACCTTCGGTGAGTTGTCACTCAGTCCGGTGGGACTGAGTTCCGTCACCAAGCTGGCGCCCCGCCGCCTGGGCGGCCAGATGATGGGCATGTGGTTTCTGGCCACCGCGATTGGCGATCTCGCCGCCGGCCTGATTGCCGGGCAGTTTCACGCTGACGATGTGCAGGCCATGCCCAACATCTACTGGGAGCTGGCATTGATGCTGCTGGGGCTGGGTGCCATATTCGCGGTGTTCTCCAGGCCCATCCAGAAATACCTTATCGGTCCGGATATCGAATGACCGAATCGGCGTGAATCCTCCGGGACGGCGTGGCCTTGTGCCGCCGCGGCGGCGAGTTGCCGCCGTCCCGGGCTTTGCCTACACTCGGGCACTTGCCGTTTTCCAACGATTCCCGGACGCGCAGAAGGACCCGACATGAGCAAACGCCCCGCCCTTGTCCTCGCCCTCGCCGTGCTGGCGCTTGTCGCCGCCTGTTCCAGGTCACCGCAGGAGGGCGGCCAATCCGCTGCCGCGAAGCCGACTCCGGCCGAGGCGAAACAGTTCGTCGCCAGGGTCAACCGGCATCTCGCCGGACTGGCGCGCTACGACAGCCGGGCCCAGTGGGTGAAGTCCACCTACATCACCGACGACACCGAAGCGCTGGCGGCGCGGGCTGACGACGCTTATCTCGCGTACCTGAGCAAGGCCGTCAAGGAGGCGCAGAAATACGCAGACGTCGACGGTCTCGATTCCGACACCCGCCGTCAGCTCAAGCTGCTCAAGCTGAATGTCCCCGCGCCCGCGCCGGACGATCCCGAAAAGCGTCATGAGCTGACTACCATTGCCGCACGCATGGAGGGCATGTACGGGAAGGGCAAATACTGCACGGATCCGGACAAGCCGGAAACCTGCAAGACGCTCAATGATCTCACCCGGATCATGGCCGAGAGTCGTGACTACGATACCCTGCTGGATGCCTGGACCGGATGGCGTACCGTATCGCCACCGATGCGCGACGACTACACGCGTTTCGTGACACTGGCCAACCAGGGCGCCCGCTCGCTGGGTTACAGTGACCTCAGCGAGATGTGGAAGGACGGCTACGACATGGATCCGGCCGCCTTCGAAAGGGATACCGATCATCTCTGGAAACAGGTCAAGCCGCTCTACACTCAGTTGCAGTGCTATGTACGCGGTCGGCTGGCCGATCATTACGGTGAGCGACATTTCAGCGACGGCATGATTCCGGCCCACCTGCTGGGCAACATGTGGGCGCAGGAGTGGGCCAACATCTATCCCCTGGTCGAGCCGTATCCCGATACCGCGCAGGTCAACGTGACAGCGGGACTCAAGGCGCAGAACTACGACGCCCGGCGGATGGTGAAATCCGCGGAAAACTACTACCAGTCAATGGATCTTGGCACGCTGCCGGACACCTTCTGGCAGCGGTCGATGCTGACCAAGCCGCGTGACCGGGAGGTAGTCTGTCACGCCAGCGCCTGGGACCTGAATCCTGCCACCAATGATGTACGTATCAAGGTGTGTCTGGAGCCGATCTCGGAGGATCTGTTCACGGTCTACCATGAGCTCGGCCACATCTACTATTACCTGCACTACAACAATCTGCCCTATCTCTATCAGTCAGGCGCCAACGACGGCTTCCACGAGGCCATTGGTGACACCATCCGGCTTTCCATGACGCCCGAATATCTGCATGAAGTCGGCCTGATTCCGCAGCCTACCGAGAGCCATGAGGCGGTGATCAACCGGCAGATGCAACTGGCGCTGGACAAGGTGGCCTTCCTGCCTTTCGGCAAGCTGATCGACCAATGGCGCTGGGAAGTGTTTTCCGGACGCGTGAAACCGGATGAATACAACCAGGCCTGGTGGAAACTGAGGGAGCAATACCAGGGTGTGAAGCCGCCGGTGAAACGCAGCGAGCAGGATTTCGATCCGGGTGCCAAGTACCACATCGCCTCGAATACGCCCTACATGCGCTATTTCCTGGCCGACATCCTGCAGTTCCAGTTCTACCGCGCGCTTTGCGACGCGGCCGGGCACAAGGGACCGCTGTATACCTGCACGCTGTACAAGAGCAAGGCGGCCGGCGAGAAGTTCGCCGCCATGCTCAAGCTGGGGGCCAGCCGGCCCTGGCCGGAGGCCCTGGAAAAATTGACAGGCAAGCGCGAGATGGATGCCAGCGCGATCATGGATTATTTCCAGCCGTTGGAGACCTGGCTGGAGGAGCAGAACAAGGGCCAGCAGTGCGGCTGGTGAGGTCAATGACGGCCACCGGCCGGATCTGACTCACGGCCACGTTGCCCGTGCGGGCGGCGTGGCCGTTTTTTCATCCAAGGGGAAGAACAATGCAAGACACGGTGAATCTCCCGCAGATGACGGTGAAGGCCGTTATCCTGGGCATCATCCTGGCCATGGTGATGGCCGGAGCGAATGCCTACCTGGGCCTGTTTGCGGGCATGACGGTTTCGGCATCGATACCGGCCTCGGTGATTTCCATGGTCATCCTGAGAATGTTCAGGGAGTCCAACATCCTGGAGAACAACGTGGTGCAGAATGCCGCCTCGGCCGGCGAATCGGTCGCTGCGGGCGTGGTATTCACTCTTCCGGCGCTGTTCATTCTCAACTACTGGGACACCTTTCATTACTGGTGGGTATTCACGATTGCGGGTCTTGGCGGTGTGCTGGGCGTCATGTTCACCATTCCGCTGCGCCGTTCCCTGATCGTCGAGCAGAAGCTGGCCTTTCCGGAGGGTACGGCCACGGCTGAAGTGCTGCGCGTCGGTGAGTCGGGCGCCAGGGGTGGCGCCAGGTCGCTGTTCGTCGCCGCGCTGGTGGGCGGGCTGGTGAAACTTGCCGAGACCGGGCTCAAGCTCTGGGGCGAGACCGCCGCCGCGGCAACATTCGTGGGTACGCGCACCATCGCCTACATCGGAACCAACCTGTCGCCCGCGCTGCTCAGCGTCGGCTACATCGTGGGGCTCAATATCGCGGTGCTGGTCTTCGCCGGCGGGGCCATCTCCTGGTATTTCGCCATTCCCATCTACAGCACGTTCTTCCTCGACCAGAATCCACAGCTCGCCCAACTGGCCGCAAGTGGCGCTTCGGCGGCTCATCTGGCCGATGCGATCTGGTCCGCGGAGATCCGCTACCTGGGCGTTGGCGCCATGCTGGTGGGCGGCATCTGGGCGCTGATTTCCATGCGTTCCTCCTTGCTTGCCGGGGTAAAGAGCGGGTTGGCCCAGTACGGCCACCTGGCCGCGGGTGGCCACGTGCCGGAGACCGATCGTGACATCCCCATGAAATGGGTATTCACCATGATCGTCCTGCTGGTAGTGCCGATCTTCTTCCTTTACCAGAACATCACGGGTCAGGTGTCGGTGAGCGTGACCATGACGCTGGTGATGGTGATCACCGGATTCCTGTTCTCCTCGGTGGCCGGCTACATGGCGGGTCTTGTCGGATCGTCGAACAATCCGATTTCCGGGGTGACCATCGCCACGATCCTTTTCACTGCCCTGATGCTGGCCTGGCTCATGGGGCCGCAGGCAGCGACCGGGCCGGCGGCGGCGATCATGGTGGGCGGCGTGGTAGCCGCCGCGGCGGCAATTGCGGGTGACAACCTGCAGGACCTCAAGGCGGGCCATCTGGTCGGGGCAACACCGTGGAAACTGCAGATCATGCAGAGTATCGGTGTCATTTCCGGCGTATTGGTCATGGCGCCCATACTCAATCTCCTGGTCCATGCCTACGGCATCGGCACGCCAACGGCGCAGCATCCCAATCCGCTGACCGCGCCGCAGGCGACGCTGATGGCCTCGGTGGCGCAGGGTGTATTCCACGGCGGATTGCCCTGGACCATGGTGGCGATCGGCGCGGTAGTGGGCGTGGCCATCATCATCGTGGACGAGATTCTCAAGGCCCGCGGCTCGAGTTGGCGGGCGCCCGTGCTGGCGGTGGCGGTTGGCATCTACCTGCCGCTGGAGTTGTCGGTACCCATTCTTGTCGGCGGTCTGGTGAATGCTTTCGCACAGCGCTTTATCCTGCGTCGCGATGCCAACGCGGATGTGGAAGGCCGTATGCGCGGCGGCATGTTGTTCGCGGCAGGTCTGATCACGGGTGAGGCGTTGCTGGGCATTTTCCTGGCCATCCCCATCGTGGTCAGCGGCAAGCAGGATGTGATGGCAATTCCCGGGTTGCCGAACTGGTGGATGCACAGCGCCAATACGGTCGGTGTTCTCGTGGTGGGCGCTGTAGCCTGGTGGCTCTACCGCATCGCGCGTGGTGGCGAGCCCGGCACCGTGTGATCGGCCGAGCATAAACGAACCGAAAGCAATCCGGCCCCGCGGCGCATGGCGTCGCGGGGTCTTTTGTCGGTGACGGAAAGATTTCTGCGGCGCCGCCCCGGGCGGGCGCAAGCAGCGGCAGCCGCCGTGACGCGTTGCCGGTCTCGTACGAACGGTCAGAGGTTCCCGGATGAAAGAGCAAGACAGGCATCGGCTTGGCGTAGTGGTGGCCTTCGCGGTGGTCTACACGGTGTGGAGCTCGACCTATCTTGGCATTCGTCTGGGCGTTCGCGATCTGCCCCCGGCCCTGCTTGCCGGTGTGCGCTTCGTTATCGCCTCCCTGGCCATTGGCAGTCTGGCCCGGTGGCGCGGACAGCGCCTGCCCCGCCGCTGGTCGGACTGGCAGCCGGCGCTGGTTATGGGTTTTCTCATGGTGGCCATGGGCAACGGGCTGGTGACCTGGGCCGAACAATGGGTGCCGTCCAATCAGGCAGCGCTGATCGTTTCGTCCTCCGCCTTGTGGATTGCCTGGTTCGGCACCTTCGGGCCGCGTGGCTACCGGCTGCCGGGTCGGGTCAAGGTCGGCCTCGCGGTGGGCTTCGCCGGAGCCGTCCTCATGCTCACCCCACGCGGCGATTTCGATGCTGAAAACCTGACCGCCAAGTTGGCGATCCTCTTTTCCACGCTTTGCTGGGCCAGTGGTACGGCGTATCGGCGCCATGTGGACATCAGCACGGGTTCACTGATGTTTGCCGCGGCGCAGATGTTCGCGGGCGGCATGATGCTGGTGGGCGTGGGGCTGGCCAACGGCGAGGCGGCACGCTGGACCTGGACGCTGCAGGGGATGGGGGCGCTGGCCTACCTGACCGTGTTTGGCTCATGCATTGCCTATGGCACCTATGTCTGGCTGATGGGCAACACCACGCCGGACAAGCTGAGCACCGTGGCCTATGTCACGCCGGCGCTTGCCCTGCTGCTCGGCTGGATCGTGCTCGACGAAACGCTCAGCGGGCTGCAAGTGGCCGGTGTGTTCGTGCTTTTGGGCGGGGTGATTCTGGTGACGCTGCCAGGCCGGCGGTTGCCCGCGTGATCATGATCCGGCATCACCACCCGCCGCCTTGAACACGGCCCGGGCCACGGCGTCATGCACGCTGCGGTCCAGTGGCGCCGGCACCAGTTCGCCTTCCGGTGCGGCGTCGGAGATCGCCTGTGCGGCGGCAAAGAGCATGTCCTCGGTGAAAGCTTTCGCCCGTGCGTCCAGTGCCCCGCGAAACAGGCCTGGAAATCCGAGCACATTGTTGATGCTCTTGCCATCGGCGGCAAAGGCGGCACCTCGTTGCAGGGCAGTCACCGGCTCGATCTCCGGATCCGGATTGGAGAGTGCGAGAATCAGCTGCCCTTCGCGCACCATCTCCGGCTTGATCAGGCCGCGCTTGCCGGTGGTTGCAATGACCACATCGGCCTTGCTCATCAGGCCCGCCAGGTCGGTGCGTTTGCCGCCCAGCGATTCCAGCCGCTGCATGGCATCCTCGCTGATATCGGTTCCCAGAACCTTGCGCGCGCCATAGGCCATCAGAAGCCGGGCGATGCCGATGCCCGCCGATCCCAGGCCGATATGGCCGACGGCGCAGTCATGCAGGTCCAGGCCCACGCGCCTGGCAGCGCTGAGCAGGGCGGCAAGGGTGACGACCGCAGTGCCGTGCTGGTCGTCGTGGAGGACCGGTATCTCCAGCCGCTTGCGCAGGGCCTCCTCGATTTCGAAGCAGGCGGGTGCGGCAACATCTTCCAACTGGATGGCCCCGAAGGAGGGCGCGATCGCTGCGATGGTGTCGATCATGCGCCCGGCGTCCTTCTCGTCGATCAGGACCGGAATACCGGAGAGGTCACCCAGCTTGGCCATCAGCGCCGCCTTGCCTTCCATCACCGGCAGGCCGGCGAGCGGGCCGATGTCGCCCAGGCCCAGAATGGCCGTGCCATTGGTGACGATGGCCACGGTACGGCCGAGGTTGGTATAGCGCCAGGCGAGTTCCGGCTCGTCCTTGATGGCCATGCAGACACGCGCCACGCCCGGTGTGTAGATGTCCCGCAGTTCCTGGAGGCTGGCGATGGGCAGGCGGGAGGTCATCTGAATCTTGCCGCCGGCATGGCGGTTGAACACACGATCGGACTTGCCGAGTACCCTGGCGTTCGGCAGCGCGTCGATCTGTTCGATGAGGTTGTATTCGGTATCGTCGTCCAGTTCCAGCGTGATTTCCCAGACGCTCCGGTCCTGGTCGCGGCGCACGGCGTTAAGGTGTTCCACCACCAGGCCGTTCTCGCCGATCACCGCCAGCACCTTGGCCAGGCTTCCCGGCTTGTGCAGGGATTCAACCAGCAGAATCTCGGGAATCTTCATCTTTGCGTGTCCTGTGGAGTCGACTTCGCAGGGGACGGGAGCAGCCGGTCCGGATCGGGTCCGCGGCAGCGTGGATTCCAGCCGCGGGCGGGGTTTCACGCTGCCTTGTGCATGCTATCGTGGGCGCCTGCGATGGTCCAGCGGCCCCTCTCGGACGACCGCCAGCCGCGCTATCATGATGAAAGTCTCCGGCTGGCGCGCCGTGTGCACGGGTGCCAGCCCACGCCAGAGCAGGGATCGACCCATGGCAAAACGAAGCATTCATTTTCCAAGCAAGGACGAGCCGCTCCGCGAGGATGTCAGCGCGCTCGGTACGCTGGTAGGCGCGATCCTGCGTGAGCAGGGCGGGCCGTCGCTGTTCGAGAATGTCGAGGCGGCCCGGTTGGCCGCGATTCGCCGTCGCGAAGGCAATCGCAATGCCGAGCAGGAGTTGCTTGAGCTGGTCGGCAATCTGACGCCGCACGATGCGACCGAACTGGTCCGCGCCTTTGCCAGCTATTTCCAGGTGGTCAACCTTGCCGAACGCGTGCACCGGATCCGGCGCAGCCGCGACTATGACCGCGAGGGCGGCGGTCCGCAGCCCGAGAGTCTCGAGGATGCCATTCTCAAGCTCAAGGAGGCCGGACTGACCCCCGGTGACGTTGCGCCGCTGGTCGCCGACATGCGCATCGAGCCGGTGTTTACCGCTCATCCGACCGAAGCCACGCGGCGAAGCATTCTGGAGAAGCAGCAGCACATCGCGCGCCGGCTGGTGGACCGCCTGGATCCCTCCATGACGCCGCTGGAGCGCGATACCGCACTGGCTCGCATCCGCTCGGAAGTGACTTCCGGATGGCAGACCGAGGAACATCCTTCGGCTCGGCCCTCAGTGGCCGACGAAAGGGAACACGTATTGTTCTATGTGACTGACATTCTCTATCGCATTGCGCCGGCATTTTACGAGACGCTGCAGCGCGCCCTGGAACGGGTTTACGGCGACGAAGGCGGGAATATCCGCATGCCCACGATCCTCCGGCTGGGCTCCTGGGTCGGCGGGGACATGGATGGCAATCCCAACGTGGATGCCGACACCATCCGCGAAAGCCTTGTCGAGCAGCGCGCCATGATTCTGCGTCTTTACCGGCGCGAATTGACCACGCTGTACCGCACGCTCAGCCAGTCCCTGTCGCGGGTCTCGGTGGACGAGGCGTTGCTTGCCAGGATTCACGAATACGACGACCGCTTTCCCGACGTGCGCAGCGATCTTCCCGCACGGCACAGGGACATGCCCTATCGTGTGATTCTCCGCTTCGTTCGTCATCGTCTGCGTGCCACCGCGCGTGATACCGACGGTGCCTATGCAAGTGCAGACGAGTTTCGCGCCGACCTCGAGATGGTGCATGCGAGTCTCTGCAACAACCGGGGCGAGCATGCCGGTGCGTTCCAGGTCCAGCGCCTGTTGCGTCGGGCGCATACCTTCGGTTTTCACCTGGCAACGCTGGATGTCCGCCAGGATTCACTGGTTCATCGGCGGGTCATGGGACGATTGCTCGACGATCCCGACTGGCTGGAGCGCACGCCGGCGGAACGCACCGACCGCTTGCGCGAACTGCTCGTGGGTGGCGCCGCGTGTCCCGAGTCGTCCGACGCGGAGGTACGGCATACCCTGGAGGTGTTCCGCGCCATTGCAGAGGGTCGCGCACGCTACGGCGCCCACGCTTTCGGCCCCTACATCATCAGCATGGCGCGGGCCGCCGACGATGTCCTCACCGTGTTGCTGCTGGCGCGCTGGGGCGGGCTGACCGGCGAGGACGAGAGCATTCCGGTGGATGTGGCGCCGCTGTTCGAGACCGTGGCCGACCTCAGCGAGGGGCCGGATGTCATGCGCGAACTGTTCCGGGACGAATTCTACCGGGAACACTTGCGCTCGCGCCGCGAGCGACAGGTAGTGATGCTGGGTTACTCGGACAGCAACAAGGACGGTGGCATTGCCGCATCCCGATGGGCCGTACAGCGCGCCCAGGCCGAACTGGTCGCGGTGTGCCGGGCGGCCAGCGTGCGCATGACGCTGTTCCATGGCCGGGGCGGGACCACCAGCCGCGGGGGTGGCAAGACCCACCACGCCCTGCTGGCGGCGCCGGCGGGTGCCGTGGCCGGCCGGCTCCGGGTGACCGAACAGGGCGAAATGATCAACGCCAAGTACGGTCTGCGTGGCATCGCAATGCGCAGCCTTGAGCAGATGACCGGCGCCGTAATGATGGCTACCGCGCTGCCTCCGAGAGAGAACGCACGGGCCGAGCAATGGCGGCGGATCATGGAAGTGGTGGCGTCGGAAAGTCGGTCGGCCTACCGCAAGCTGGTCTACGACGACCCGCGTTTCAATGACTATTTCCGCCAGGCCACGCCCATCGACGTGATCGAGCGCATGGCGATCGGCTCACGCCCCTCGGCGCGCCGTTCGCAAACGGGCATCGAGGACCTGCGCGCCATTCCCTGGGTTTTCGCCTGGACCCAGAGTCGGCATATCCTGACCGGCTGGTATGGGGTGGGTACCGGACTCGCGGCGGCGGTGGAGCGTTTCGGCGAGGAGGAAGTTCGCGACATGGTGCGGCAGTGGCCGTTCATGGGTACGCTGCTGGATGACGTGGAAATGGTGCTGGCCAAATCCGACATGCCCATTGCCGAACGCTACGCAGGCCTCGCGGATCCCTCGCTGCGCTATATTTTCGAACAGATTCGTGACGAGTTCGCGCTCACCGAGCAATGGGTGTTCCGACTCAAGGGCACCGAAGCCCTGCTTGATGACGATCCGACCCTGCAGCGCGCGATCCGTCTGCGAAACCCCTACGTCGACCCCATGAGCCTGCTGCAGGTCCAACTGCTGACGCGCTGGCGCGAGCGCGGTCGCGAGGACGAGGAGCTGCTTCGCGCCTTGCTGGCCACGGTCAACGGCATTGCGGACGGACTGCAGAACACTGGCTAGGAAAGCACATCTGGTCGATGTCCCCGGACCCATGCCCGGCAGGATTTCGTACCACGTACAGGGGCACCCCGGATCAGCCGCTCCTGGCACTCACTGTCAATCGAGGACGTCAATCGGAGGTTCTGACGTTCCCGATCCAATTCATTGGAGACGCCTGACGGCATGAACGAGTTCATTCTCGACCCGAAACTGGCAGCCGACTGTGTGGTGCTGGGTGACTTCCCGCTCTGTCGACTGTTGCTGATGAACGACGCCAACTATCCCTGGTTCATCCTGGTGCCCCGGCGGCCGGGGGTCACCGAGATACACGAGCTGAGCGAGCCCGACCGGCAGCAGTTGATGAGGGAAAGTTCCTTGCTTTCCGCCTTTCTGGCGCGGGCCTGGTCGGCGGACAAGATGAACGTCGCCGCTCTGGGCAACCAGGTTGCCCAGCTCCATGTGCACCACATTGTGCGATTCCATGGTGATCCCGCCTGGCCGGCCCCGGTGTGGGGGCGCGTTCCGCCGAAGCCCTACGATGCCCCAGGTCTGGCCAGGGTCACCGGTCGCCTGACGGATCTGAAGGCCGCGGGCCTGGTGCGCGGACAGGAGAGCGAACGGTGAGCGCCGGTACATTCGCGCTGCTCGGAAAGCGCCGTTTCGGTCCGTTCTTTCTCACCCAGTTCTTCGGAGCGTTCAACGACAATGTGTTCAAGAACGCACTCGTCATCCTGATTGCCTACCGCGCGGCGGCGAGCACGAGCGAGAGCAACACACTGGTCAACGTGGCCGCAGGGCTGTTCATCCTGCCATTCTTTCTGTTCTCGGCCAGCGCCGGGCAACTCGCCGACAAGTACGAGAAGTCGCGCCTGATTCGCCGCATCAAGCTGGCGGAAATCGCCATCATGGTGCTCGCTGCGCTCGGTTTCTGGAGGAATGACACGGGCTGGCTTATCGCGGTGCTTTTTCTGATGGGCGCACAGTCGGCTTTCTTCGGCCCGGTGAAGTACGGGCTGCTGCCCCAGTACCTCCACGAAGACGAACTGGTGGGCGGCAATGGTCTGGTGGAAATGGGTACTTTTCTTGCCATTCTGCTGGGTACCATCCTCGGCGGCGTGCTGATTGCCATCGCGGGCTCCGGTCCGTTCTGGGTAGCCCTCGCGGTATTGTTGATTGCGCTGGCCGGCTATCTCAGCAGCCGTGGTATTCCCGTGGGGCCGGCGGCGGCGCCGGCGCTGCGTTTCAATTTCAATCCGTTCAGCGAGACCTGGCGAAATCTCGCCTTTCTCGGCCGTGACCGCGTCATTCTGGTGTCGGTGCTCGGGATTTCCTGGTTCTGGTGCTTCGGCGCCACCTATCTGGCGCAGCTCCCCAACTACACACGTTTGACCCTTTACGGTACCGAACATGTCGTGACGTTGTTGCTCGCCCTGTTTTCCATTGGCATTGGCGTGGGATCGGTGCTCTGCGACCGGCTCTCGCGCCATCATGTGGAGACCGGCCTGATACCCTTTGGGGCGTCTGGCCTGACGGTTTTCAGCGTGGATCTGTATTTCGCGCCGCATGCGGCCGGTGGACCGCTGGTGGGCGCGGCGGCGTTCCTGGCTGGTCCTGGCGGCTGGCATGTGGCCGGCGATATCGTGCTCATCGGCCTGTTCGGCGGCTTCTATATCGTGCCGCTGTATGCCTTGATCCAGGCGCGTGCCGAGCCCACCCACCGATCGCGGGTGATTGCCGCGAACAACATCGTCAACGCCCTGTTCATGGTGTTCTCGGCCGTGCTGGCCATCACCCTGCTGAAAGCGGGCCTTAGCATTCCGCAGTTGTTTCTGGTCGTGGCGGGACTCAATGTCGTGGTGATCGTTTCCATCTGCCTGGCCGTTCCGGAGTTCTGGCGGCGGTTTCTCGCCTGGTCACGCCTGCGGCCATCCACCGCCGATGAGGAGGATGCATGAGCGAATCGAGATTGATCGAGCTGAGTCACCCCATCGAATCCGGGATGCAGACCTATCCGGGCCTGCCTGCGCCCGAGGTGTGCGATTACTGGACCCGCGAGGATTCGGCTTCGCATTACGCCGAAGGGACGTCGTTCCATATTGCCCGGGTGACCCTGGTAGGCAATACCGGCACGTATGTGGATGTGCCGTTCCATCGCTTCGTGCGTGGTGCCGATCTGGCGGAGGTTGAGCTGGATCGCCTGGCCGACCTGCCCGGCATCGTTGTCCGCAGCGCCGGAGAATCGTGCATCGACGTGGCTGCCTTCGATGACCTCGAAGTGGCCGGTTGTGCCGTGCTGGTGAACACGGGCTGGTCGCGCCACTGGGGCAGCGAGGCGTATTTTCACGGCCACCCCTGGGTCACGGCCGCGGCCGCGGAATGGCTGCGCGATTCCGGCGCCGCGTTGGTCGGCATCGATTCACTGAACATCGACGATACCGCGGGCGATGCGAGACCCGTGCACAGCACGCTGCTTGGCGCGGGGATTCCCATTGTCGAACACATGCGTGGTCTGGAAGAGCTTCCCGACTCAGGGTTCCGGTTCCATGCCGTCCCGGCGCCATTCCGTGGTGTCGGCTCCTTTCCGGTACGGGCGTATGCGTGCCTTTGACTGACGCTTGCCGGAGCGTGCCGGGGAGACGGGTTTCCTCGCAAGGTCCGGCGAAGATGGTGTAGGCTCTCTGCCACGCGACTCGGCGGCTGCAGAACAAATGAATCAGGGTCCCTGGTGACAACAAATCACACATTGGCGCACCGGCGCGCATGGCGCGCCGGTCTGTGGCTGGGCCTGCTGTTCATCGGCGGTTGTGCGCTGTTGGGCGTCCAGGAGGGCCCCTTGCACTACGAAACACTGCTCAAGGGAAGCTACAGCGGCATTCGCGACGCGCGCTTCGAGGTGATCCGCGACCAGGCCGCGTACCGCGCGCTGTGGCAGGCGCACACCAGCAGCGTGGGAACCGGCCAGTTGCCGCCGGAAGTGAACTTCTCCGACTACATGGTCGTCGTGGCGTACCTCGGCAGTCGCCCGACGGGTGGCTACCGGGTCAACATTTCCGGCGTCGAAGTGCGTGATGGCAAGGTCCATGTCACCGTGACCGGTCACGCGCCCGGCGCCGGCTGCCTGGCCACCCAGGCGTTCACCCAGCCCTTCCATCTGGTCAAGGTCCGGCGTGTGGATCTGCCGGTCGAATTCAGCAAGGAGACGGTGCGCGATGACTGCAAGTGACGACCGTGTCTGGCGAGGCGCTTTCCTGGACCTGGACACGGTGAGTCGCAATGACATCGACCTTGCACCGCTGCGCGACACCCTCGATGAGCTGGTTACCCATGATGCCACCGCGCCCGGGCAGATCGACGAGCGGCTGGCCGATCATGAAGTGATTCTGCTCAACAAAGTGCGATTGTCGCGAGCCCATCTGGAGAAGGCCCAATCCCTGCGCCTGGTGTGTCTCGCCGCCACCGGGTTCGACAACGTGGATATCGAGGCGGCACGTGAACTGGGTATCGCCGTGTGCAACATCCGTGGTTACTGTACCGCTTCGGTGGCCCAGCATGTGTTCGCCCTGATCCTGGAATTGACCGTGCATCTGGCCGAATACCGGCAGAGACTTCGTGAGGGTGCCTGGCGGCAGAGCGGTCAGTTCACGATGCTCGATTTCCCGATCCGCGAATTGGCCGGCAAGCGCCTGGGCATCGTAGGCTACGGCGAACTGGGTCGCGCGGTTGCGGGTATTGGCCGTGCCTTCGGCATGCAAGTGCTGATTGCCGAGCGACCCGGGCACCCACCGCGCGATGGACGCCTGCCGTTCGCAGAGGTCGCGGCCAACGCTGATGTGCTCAGTCTGCATTGCCCGCTGACCGATGAGACCCGGCGTCTGGTGGATGCCGAGGTTCTGGCACGCATGAAGCCTGACGCCCTGTTGATCAATACGTCGCGTGGAGCCGTGGTGGACGAAACCGCGCTGGCTGACGCGGTGGCGCGGGGCCGCATCGGCGGAGCCGGTGTCGACGTGCTGAGCGAGGAGCCGCCCGTGCACGGGAATCCCCTGCTCGAGGTCGACAGCCCGCGGTTGGTGCTCACGCCGCATATCGCCTGGGCCGCACGCGAGGCCCGACAGCGCGCGATTGCGGACATGGCGGACAATATCCGCGCCTTGCGTGCCGGCGAGCGCCTCAACCGCGTGGTCTGACCGGCTACTTTCGGAACGACATGCCGGCCGTGACCGTGAAGCGCATCGCGTCTTCCAGCGACATGGCCACCGGCATCAGCCGCTCGCGGCGCACAAGCAGTGTGTAGCCGCCGATCTGGTAGCTCATGGGCAGGTAGACCGCCACCACATCGTCCCGGCCCAGGCTCGGCGCGCTTCCGGCAAGATCGGCACGCGTGACGAATCCGAGCATGTGCGGGCCTTCTTCGCCGAGCCGAAAGCTCACGACCTGGTCGAACTCACGTTGGTCACCGCCGGCCAGGAAGCGGGTGAGATCGCGGATCGCGCCATACACCGTCTTGACCAGTGGCAAGCCTCCCAGCAGGCGATCGCCGAGTCGCAGGATGCCGGTCAACAGCCATGTGCGGGCCAGCAGGCCGATCAGAAACAGCACGATCACGCCCGCCGCGAGACCCAGGCCCGGGTGGTACCAGGCTGGCGGGATCAGGAATTGCAATCCGGTACCCAGGACGGCCTCGGCCTTCGTGGCGAGCCAATAGAGCAGATAGACTGTCACCGCCAGCGGCAATACGGCCGCCAGGCCGGCGAGCAGTGTCTTGCTGATGAATTTCACGAGCACCTCCCTCAAGAGATTGTGGGCCGGAGCCGTTGCACGGCGGGTCAGGAAAGTATCCTACTATCGGGGTCGCCGCCCTGCAGAAAGGCAGAGGCGGATGGTTTTCCCGGGAGGGAGATTGGATGACCGCGGCACTTGTCTGGTTTCGACGCGATCTGCGACTGGCCGACAACGGGGCGCTGCGCGAAGCATTGGCGCAAGCCGATGCCGTGGTGCCGGTCTATATCCACGACCCGGAAGCCGACGGGGACTGGCCGCCGGGGGCCGCCTCGCGCTGGTGGCTGCACGAGAGTCTCGCGCAACTTTCCGGCGCACTGGAGCGCGCCGGATCGCGACTGGTCGTTCGAAGGGGCTCGGTCCGGAGCGTACTGGCCGGCTTGCTCAGGGAAACCGGGGCGAAGCAGGTCTTCTGGAATCACCTCTACGAGCCGGAACGCTTCGCCGCGGACGAGAGCCTCTGCAAATGGCTGGGCAGCCAACACGGTGTACGTGCGACGGCCTGTGCCGGAGCGTTGCTCGCTGAGCCGTGGACCTTGCGAACGGGGCAGGGCCGGCCTTATCGGGTGTTCACGCCATACTGGCGGGCCTTCCTGCGGGGGCCGGAGCCCGCGCCGCCGCGGCCCGCCCCGGACCGCCTGCCCGGGCCGGATCGCTGGCCGAAGGGCTGCGGCATTGACGAACTCGGGTTGCTGGATGCCGTTGCCTGGCATGCCGGGCTGTCTGACCATTGGCAGCCGGGTGAGGCGGGCGCGGCCCGGCGTCTGGCCCGGTTCCTGGCCGGGGGGCTCGAGCATTATGCCGACACGCGCGATCTGCCCGCGCTGGAAGGCGGCGTCTCGCGTCTTTCCGCGCATTTGCATTTCGGCGAGATCTCGCCGGGACAGGTCTGGCACGCCGTCCGTGGGCGCGGCGATTCCACGGGCACAGAGGCTTACTTGCGTGAACTGGGCTGGCGCGATTTCGCTTGCCACGTGCTTTTCCACCATCCCGCGACGCCGACCGAGCCGCTCTATTCCAAATATCGCGACTTCCCGTGGCGTCCGAATCACCAGCGCCTGTTGGACGCGTGGCAACGTGGTCTGACCGGCTATCCGCTGGTCGACGCGGGCATGCGCGAACTGTGGACCACCGGCTGGATGCACAACCGCGTGCGCATGGTGGCGGCCTCGTTGCTGGTGAAGAACATCCGCGCGCCGTGGCAGGCGGGCGCGCGCTGGTTCTGGGATACGCTGGTGGACGCGGATCTCGCCAGCAACACCATGGGCTGGCAGTGGTCGGCCGGCTGCGGAGCAGATGCCGCGCCATATTTTCGGGTCTTCAATCCAGTCCGGCAGAGCGAGCGGTTCGATCCGGCGGGCGTGTACATTCGCCGTTGGGTACCGGAGCTTTCCGCCTTGCCGGACCGGTATCTGCATGCGCCCTGGCAGGCGCCTGCGGATGCGCTGGCACGGGCAGCCGTGGCCCCGGGCAGGAATTATCCGTTGCCGGTCGTAGACTACAAAGCGAGCCGGGCCGAGGCACTGGCCGCGCTCAAGTCGCTGGCTTCGCCCGACTGACGATATCCGCGGCCCAGTCCAGAACGGCGCGCACGCGCGGTGTCACCAGCCGGCATGCCTCGGTGTAGTCCACCCAGCGGTATTCGGAATGCTCGGGCCGGCCAAGCAGGGGGTTCACCGGCAGGTTGACATCGTCCTGATCGGTGCGCGCCAGATAGTAGCGGGCCACCTTGCCGCGATTGTAGGGCGGAGTCTCGCGATAGCCTTTGCCCCAGGCGAATTCCAGGCTGTGGATGGTTGTTTCTTCGCTGACTTCGCGGCGGGCGGCCTGCAGCGGTGTCTCGCCGTTTTCCACCATGCCTTTCGGAAAATCCCAGTACCGGAAGGCGCGGAGCAGCAGGTAGCGCACGCCCCCGGGTACTTCACGGACCACCACGACGCCGGCGGACAGGCGCTGCCGATAGCTGCTCATGTCCTCAGTATAGAGGGCGCGGCCGGCATCAGAAGCGCAAGGCGAGCCCGAGGCTGTTGCTGTCGATGGCGATTTCGTTGACGGTGAAGCGTTGCCGCTCCCAGGTGACGAACAGGTTCCGGGACAACTGGGCGCGAAGACCGATTCCGCGCAACTGGTCGGAGCCACCATTGTCCACCGGCGCGAGGTCGCTGTTCCACCACACGCGCGCCCAGCGCCCGTAGACGCTGAAGCTGGAGCCGAGTTCGAGATCGGCGACAAAGCCGAGCGTCTTGCCGTTGAGGGCATAACGACGGGTGCCCGAGCTGCCCTGATGAATCAGATCGCCGAGCCGCACATAGCCTCCCTCGAAGGCCATCCACGTGCTGCGGTAGCCGATGAACGCCTGGCTTGCGTAGGTATTGGCGTCCACTGTGTCGGCTGCGCTGTCCGTTGTGGGGCTTCCCGGGGTGCCGGCCAGTCCGGCATACCAGCCGAAATCGGCCGCATCGGCGGGCAAGAGGGGCGCTATGCTCAGCAAGAGCGCGGCGGCCGGCAACAGCAGGCGGCGCATGGCAGGTTCCTCCGAGGGTGTGTTGCGGCAGTGTAGCCTGCCGGGCGCCGGCGACCAATGGCCTCAGGCGGCTTCCAGGGTCTTGCGATAGCGCTGGAGATCCCTGACGGTCTCGAAGTCCTGTCCCAGCAGCGTGGAGAGCGCGTTCAGGATGCGCGAGATGACCCGGCCTTCCCATTCGGCGTTGAAATCGATCTGGGTGTTCAGCCAGCGTTCCATCCATTCCGGGTCCGGGAGACGGCTTTGCACCGTGTCGTCGGGAAACATGGAGCGATTCACATGGAGATTGGTCGGGTGCAGGGCGCGGGACGTCCGCGGGTTCGCCATCAGCACCCCCATCCGCGTAAACGCTTTCCGGGCCGTGTCACCCTCGCGGTCGATGGCCCGTTGCATGTATTTGCGGTAAGCCCCTCCATGGCGCGCCTCGTCCTGGGAAATCAATGTGTAGATCCGGCGGATGACCGGCTCGGTGTGCCAGTCTGCAGCCCGCCGGTACCACTGGGTCAGCCGCAGTTCGCCGCAGAAATGCATCATCAGGGTTTCCAGGGGCGGGGCCGGATCGAACTCGAATCGCACCGCGTGCAGTTCATCTTCCGAAGGTGCCAGTTCCGGCCGGAAGCGACGCAAATACTCGATCAGCACCAGGGCGTGCTTCTGCTCCTCGTAGAACCAGACTGACATGAAGGCTGAAAAGTCCGAGTCATGGCGATTGTCGCGCAGAAACATCTCTGTGGCGGGGAGTGCCGACCATTCTGTTATGGCATTCATCTTGATGGTCATGGCCTGCTCGTCCGAAAGCAGGTCCTCGCGGAATTCGCTCCAGGGCACATCGTTCTGCAAGTTCCAGCGTGCCTTCTCCAGCGATTTGTAGATTTCCGGGTACAACACTTCGACACTCCTCATGTCAGGTCTGGCTGGCCAGCGCCTCCCCCGGCGCGGACCCGGGCCGGCAAAGCCTTCCCGGCTTCCAGTGTCCAGCATAGCCGATGCTGTTGTTTCGGGCAGCCCGGTCGGGATGATGTCCAGCCAGAACTTCCGGGTTGGGGGTGCCCGGCATAAAATTAGACAAAAACTATACACACGAACATTAAACTCGTGTATAAGGCTAATTCAATACGGGTTGTAATTGTACATGGGATGTACACACTATGAAAATTGCTATTGTGGGTTCCGGCATTGCCGGGCTGGGCGCCGCCTGGCTGCTTCGCCAGCGCCATCAGGTGGCGCTCTTCGAGCGCCAGCCGCGCGCCGGTGGGCATACCAATACAATCGAGGTGCCGGGCCGCGACGGGCGCAGCGTGCCGGTCGATACGGGGTTCATCGTTTTCAACGAGCGCAACTACGTCCATCTGACAGCGCTATTCGAACGCCTGGGGGTCGCCACGCGTGACAGCGACATGAGTTTCGCGGTCTCGCTTGATCAGGGTGCCTATGAGTATGCCGGCGACAATCTGCCCAGCCTGTTTGCGCAGCGTCGCAATCTCCTGCGCATCGGACACTGGCGGATGCTGTCCGGAATCCTGAAATTCAACAGGGAAGCCGGCCGCTGGCTGGCGGCAGGCGGCCAGCCCGGGATCAGCCTTGGCGAATATCTCGATCGAGGCCGCTATGGGAATGAATTGCGGCATCGCTACCTGTTGCCCATGGGAGCGGCCATCTGGTCCTGCCCGGTGGCCGAGATGCTGGAATTTCCGGCCGCCTCCTTCCTGGCCTTCTTTCGCAATCACGGCCTGCTTGAAGTGACCGGCCGGCCGCAATGGAAAACCGTCACGGGCGGCAGCCACACTTATGTGCGCCGCATGCTGGCCGACCTGGAAGGCAATGTGCGGCTGGACGAAGGCGTGACAGGCGTGCGCCGGACGCCCGACGGGGTTCGTGTGCGGACCGTGCGAGGTGGCGAAGAGCATTTTGATGCCGCGGTGATGGCCTGCCACGCCGACCAGTCACTTGCCTTGCTGGAGGACGCCAGCCGGTTGGAGCGCAACGTACTCGGCGCATTCCGCTACCAGCGCAATCATGCCCTGCTGCATAGCGACCCGGCGTTGATGCCTTCCCGGCGGCGGGCCTGGTCGAGCTGGAACTATCTCGGCGAACGGGTGGGTGGCCCCGGTTCGAGGGTGTCGGTGACCTACTGGATGAACCGTCTGCAACGGCTCACGTCATCAAGCCAGTACTTCGTCACCCTCAATCCCTTGCGAGACCCCGCGCCCGGTGCGCTGATCTACCAGACCGAGTACGATCATCCCGTCTACGACAGGAACGCCCTGGAAGCGCAGGGACGCCTGGGGCAGTTGCAGGGACGAGCCGGCATCTGGTTCTGCGGGGGCTATTGCGGCTATGGTTTCCATGAGGACGCATTGGCCTCGGCGGTGAATGTCGCCGCCGCGCTGGGGGTTCGCGCCCCGTGGCAGGAGGCCGGGACGGCGACGCTGACGCAGTCGCCGGCAGCGGGAGTGCTGGTGCCGTGAACGGATCTCTCTACATCGGGCGGGTGATGCACGAACGATTCGGGCCGCAGGCCTATCGGTTCGTCTACCGCAGTTTCAGTCTCCTGATCGACATCGACCGGATCGACGCTACCTGTGCCGGCCTTCGCTGGCTCTCGCACAACCGCTTCAATCTGCTCAGCTTTCACGACCGGGATTTCGGCCCCGGCGACGGTCGCTCGTTGCGTGACTGGGTCAACGGACTGATGCGCGAGCAGGGCATTGCGCCGGAGGGTGTGGCCGTCCGACTGCTCTGTTATCCGCGAGTACTGGGCTACCAGTTCAATCCCCTGAGTGCGTGGTTCTGTGAATCTGCCGATGGAAGGCTGCTCGCGGTCATTTGCGAGGTGCACAACACCTTCGGCGAGCGTCACTGGTATTTCCTGCCGACCTCGGGCACACGCGATCGGACAGTCCGTGCCCGCGCCGCGAAGCGAATGCATGTTTCACCCTTCATCGACATGTGCGCCGACTACCGTTTCGAGATCCGTGCGCCGGGCGAGACGATGCGGGTGCTGATAGACGAGTACCAGGCTGGCGAGCGGCTCTTGTTCGCCACCCTGTCGGGGCGCCGTCGCACGCTGGACAATGCGGGTCTGCTGGCCTGCTTCTTTCGCGTCCCGCTGCTCACCTTCAAGGTGATCGCGATGATTCACTGGCGCGCTTTGCGCATTTGGCTGAGTGGCGTGCGCGTACGGCGCAAGCCGCCGCCCCCCTCGCAGGAGGTCACCGTCGCATGGCCACACGCGAACGAATGAGACGCTATCCGGAGGCGCACCTGCCGCTGACGCTTCGGCTGTTGGTGCGCGCCGCGGACAGACTGCACTACGGGAAGCTGGAGCTGGTGTCTCCCGACCGGGGGCATTGGCGTTTCGAGGGCCGTCGGCCGGGCCCGTCGGCACGCTTGGTATTGCGTAACCCTGCCGCCCTGGGGCGCGTGCTGCGGGGTGGTGATGTCGCTTTCGCGGAGGCCTACATGGACGGCGACTGGGATACCCCGGACCTCGCCGAACTGCTGGAACTGCTGCACCTCAATCGCCAGGCCTTCGATGGCCTGGCGGCCGGCCGCTTGCTCGCCCGCCTCGGGCGCCTCGCTTCTCACCTGAGGCGAAGAAATACACGGCGTGGCAGCCGCCGCAACATCGCCTATCACTATGATCTGGGCAATGCGTTCTATGCCGCCTGGCTGGATCCCACGCTGACCTATTCATGTGCGCTTTTCGAACGGCAGGATGAGCACCTCGAACAGGCGCAGCGCAACAAATACGATCGCATGCTCCGGCGGCTCGATATTCACCCCGGCCAGCATCTCCTCGAAATCGGTTCGGGATGGGGCGGATTTGCAATCCACGCCGCCGCCGCCGCCGGGTGCCGGGTGACCAGTATCACGCTCTCGGAACGCCAGTTCGAAGAGGCCCGCAAACGGGTGCGCGCCGCGGGCCTGGAACAGCTCGTGGAGTTGCGTCTGCAGGACTACCGCGACGTCACCGAATGCTACGATCGGGTGGTCTCCATCGAGATGTTCGAGGCGGTGGGCGAGCAATACTGGCCCGACTTCTTTCGCACGATTCACGATCGCTTGCGGCCGGGCGGAATCGCGGCGCTCCAGGTCATCACCATCGCCGACGCGGCGTTTGCCGACTACCGGCGAGGCGTGGACTTCATTCAGAAATACATTTTCCCCGGTGGCATGCTTTGCTCACCGGCAGCGTTTGCCACCTGTGTGAAAGCCGCCGGGCTTTTGCAGAATGATCGACAGTTTTTCGGCGAGCACTACGCGCGTACGCTCGCAGAATGGGACCGCCGCGTATTCGCCGCGGGACCTGATTTGCGCGCGCAGGGCTTCGACAACCGATTTCTGCGCATGTGGCATTACTACCTTGCCTACTGCCAGGCCGGATTTCGCACCGGTCATGTCGATCTGATGCAGACCACCCTGGTGCGCCCGGCGTGAGCGGTGAACGCAGATTGAGCCTGCCCCGGCTGCTCGCCTATGCCCTGCCGGGCCTGCCGCTGGCGGCGCTCGGCCTGCCACTCTACGTCTATCTGCCAACCTATTACGCCCAGCAGCTCGGCCTTGGCTTCGGCGTGGTCGGCGGGATCCTGCTGGCGGCGCGCATCTGGGACGTGCTCACCGACCCGCTGGTGGGGTGGTTGTCGGATCGCTCGCGGAGCCGGTTCGGCCGGCGACTGCCCTGGTTTGCCGCCGGCCTGCCGCTGGTCACACTTGGCGCGTGGCGCCTGTTCGCGCCGCCGCAGGACGCCGAAGGCGTCTATCTGCTGGTCTGGAGCATGCTCACCTATCTTGGCTGGACCCTGCTTCTGCTCCCCTACACCGCGCTCGGCGCCGAACTGAGCGATGACTACCATGAGCGCACCCGGCTCAGCGCCGGCCGTGAGGTCGCCTTCATCGCCGGGACCCTGCTCGCCGTGGCCTTCCCGGCGGTCTGGATGCAGATGGGCGGAACGCGCGCCGACGCACTGGCCGGGCTCGGCGATCTGCTTGTGTGGTTGTTCCCTCTGGCCGGCCTGATCCTGCTGGTCGGCATCCGCGAGCCGGCGGCGCCACCCCGCGTGACGCGCCGACTGCGGGAGTCCGTGAATCTGCTGGCCGCCAACCGGCCGGCGCGCAAGCTGCTGCTGATCTATTTGTTGAACAGCATTGCCAACGGTCTCCCGGCCAGTCTCTTCGTGCTTTACGTCGACCAGGTGCTCGGCGCCTCGCCGCTGTGGAGCGGCGTGCTTCTGTGCGCCTATTTCCTCGCCGGCGTCGCCGGCATGCCCGGCTGGCTGTGGCTGAGCCGGCGCCTGGGCAAACACCGGGCATGGGCGATCGCGATGAACTGGGCCGCCCTGGTTTTTGTCTGGGTCCCCCTGCTGGAACGGGGCCAGATGGAGTGGTTCCTGGTCATCTGCCTCCTGTCGGGTCTCAGCCTCGGCGCGGATACGGCGTTGCCATCGGCAATGCAGGCCGATGTCGTGGACGAGGACACGGCGGCGGGAGGCGATACCCGCACCGGGCTCTACTTCGCCCTCTGGAGTATGGCCACAAAGCTGGCCCTGGCGCTCGCCGTGGGTCTGGCCTTCCCGGTGCTCGAACTGGCGGGCGTGACCGCCAGCGGCGTCAGCGGATCCGGGGGTGTGCTGGTCCTCTCTCTGCTTTACGGCGGTCTGCCCGCCTTGATCAAGCTCGCCGCCGTGCCCTGGGTCTGGCGTTTCCCGCTGGACCAGGCACGCCAGGAGACACTGCGCCACCGGATTGCCGAGCGGCGCGCGGCCTCTGCCAAACCTGTCATGGAGGTGGAACATGATTCGAACGACACGGATGCTGGCGGTTCCCCTGCTGCTGATTCTGCTCGCCGGGGGGTGCAGCATGGTTGATCCGATCGATTTTCGCGGCAGCCAGCCGGAGTTGGTGCTGGAGGACTATTTCCAGGGGCCACTGCGCGCCTGGGGAATCGTTCAGGACCGTTCGGGCAAAATCATCAAGCAATTCACCGTGGACCTGCACGGTGAATGGAAAGGTGAGGAATTCGTTCTCACCGAGCACTTTGTCTATCGCGACGGGCATACCGACAGCCGTATATGGCGCATCCGCAAGATCGATGCCCATCACTACGAGGGACGCGCCGGCGACGTGATCGGTGTGGCAAAGGGCGAAACCTGGGGGCAGGCGCTTCATTGGCGTTATACGCTGCGACAGCCCGTGGGCGATACGACCTACGACCTGGCCTTCGATGACTGGATGTTCCTCCACCAGGACGGGGTGATGATCAACCGCTCCACCTTCAGCAAGTTCGGGTTCCGGCTGGGTGAGGTGACGCTGGTCTTCCGGAAGGGGGATCAGCAGCCGAGGGCGTCGGCCAGATCCAGCAGCGAAGCGACCCTGTAGTCGGCATCCGTGTCGTCCCGACTGTCGCCGCGGACCATCAGTGCCGTGCCCATGCCCGCGGCCCGGGCGCCCTGAATGTCATTGACGGGGTCGTCGCCCACATGAAGGATGTGCATGGCCGCGCATCCGGCGGCTGCGACGGCGGCTCTGAAAATGGCCGGATCGGGTTTGGCGGCGCGCGCTTCACGTGCGCTGATGGTGAATGCGAAGTAGTCGCCGAGCCCCACCCGCTCGATGTCCGCGTTGCCGTTGCTGATGGTGCCCAGCCGGAAGTGCGCCGCGAGTCGCCGCAGGCCGGCAGGCACATCATCATAGAGCGTGACGCGGTTGCGGGCCTCCTGGAAGATATCGAACGCCTGGTTGGCGGCGCTGGCATCGTAGCCTGCCGCGACCAGTGCACGCCGAAGACTGATCAAGCGCAACTCGCTGAGGTCGTGGGCCAGATGGGGGTATTCAGCGCCCACCGCGCGGCGCAGATCGCGCATCGCGGGCACCGGAAACCGCTCCGCGACCCCGGGGTGGTGCTGCGCGAACCAGTCATGAAGCTGCAGTTCCGCTTCCCTGATGACCGGTTCCACCGCCCAGAGCGTGTCGTCCAGGTCGAACGTAATGACACGCGGTTCAGACACGGCGGCGCACCCAGCGAATCAGGGCGCCGAGCAGGGGCAGACGCTGGTAGAAGTACTCGCCCGCGTCCCAGTAGTCCAGATGTTCGACGACCCGGCCGTCCCCGGCGAAGCGCACGCGGCTGACACCGTCGATCAGCCAGGGCTCGCGTCCCAGAAGACGGTGGCGGGGCATGAAGGTCATCTGCCAATGCAGCCAGGCAATGTGACCTTCGGTCACCACTTCGTCAATGTCGAAGCGCACCTGCGTGCAGGTCTCGAACATGCGCCGAAAGATGCGGGTCACGGCGTCGATGCCACGGACGTCGTTGAACGGATCGCGGAAACGGACATCGTCGACGAGGTATACGCCCAGGCGGTCGACGTCCGCCGGTGAGAGATGCCGGAAGAAGTCGGCATAACGGTCGGCGCTTTCCCGGGTCATCGTCCCGTCATCCTGCGGATCAGCGGGAAGTAGAGCGCGTAGGGCAGAATGCGCAGAAACTTCAGCCACCAGGTGAAGCGTCGCGGAAAGGTGATTTCGAAGCGGCGGGTCATGAGTCCCGAATACATCAGGCGGCCAGCCGTGGGGGCGTCCATGAGCGCCGGCATGTGGAAGCGGTTCTCCGAGGTCAGCGGAGTGTCCACGAAACCGGGGTTGATCACGGTAATGTCGATGCCCGCCGCGGCAAGTTCGAGATGGAGG
>JASFQN010000008.1:0-29169 GCA_050115425.1 Gammaproteobacteria bacterium
TGTCGAGTGCCTTGCGGGCACTGTCCCAGTTGGACAGCTCGTAGTTGCAGTAGCCGATCTTCAGCCAGGCATCCGGCGCCTTGGAGGACTTCGGATAGTTGCTGATGACCTTCTGGAACTCCGCCAGCGCCTGCTTGAAATCCCGCGTCACGTAATTCGCCTCGCCCAGCCAGTACTGGGCGTTGTCGTCGAGCGCGCTGGCCGGGAACTTCTTGAGAAAGTCGCCGAACGCCTGTTTGGCCTGGTCGTAGCGGCCCTGCTTGAGCAACTCGAAGGCAGCCTGGTAGACGGCGCTGTCGCCGCCCGAAGCGCCGCCCGACTGCTCGCTCGCAGAGCCGCCGGTGTTGCCGGCATCCGGCCCCGAGGGCAACACCGCCGCCGGGGAGGTGCCGCCGGTATCCGGTCCGCCGCTGGCGGACTGGCTGCCACCGGCCGAGCCGCCCATATTCAACTCAAGAGCCCGCAGTCGATGATCGACATCCAGGTACAGGTCCCGCTGGCGTTGCTTGAGGCCATCAACATCGTGCCGCAGTGTTTCCAGGTCCCCGCGGAGCTGGCGTACTTCCTGCTGGAGTTCATCGATCCGATCCGACAGGTCCACGAGGCTCTGGTTCTTGAGCACGCGGTCGATATGGTCGACCCGCTCCTCCACCTGGTCGAGCTTGATGGCTACCGGATCGTCGGGCTTCACATTGCCGCCCACGCAGCCGCCGAGCAGCAGCACTGCAGGCAGGATCACGCCCAGAACGCTGTATCGAGTCGTCAATTTCATTTCAGATAGACCAGTTCAACGCGGCGATTCTTGGCCCAGGCCTGTTCGTTGTGCCCGGGGTCGGCCGGCCGCTCCTCTCCGTAGCTGACCGTGGTGATCTGGTCGCTGCGCACTCCCTGGAACAGGAGGAAGCGGCGAACTGCCTGCGCACGCCGGTCACCGAGAGCGATATTGTACTCTCTCGAGCCACGCTCGTCCGTATGGCCCTCCAGCCGCACCTTCACGTCCGGATGATCAATGAGGTATTGGGCGTGCTTGCTGAGCAGATCCAGGTAATCGGGCTGGATATCGCTCTTGTCGAACGCGAAATAGATGACCCGCTGGGCCAGCGGGCTGTCCGGATTGTCCAGTTCATCCCCCTGGAACTCGGTCGCCTGACCCACGCCACCCGTTTGCGCACCCTGCGCGGCGGCGCCGTTCTCGCCCGCCGCCTGCGACTCGCCGGCGGTCTTGCTGGGTGTTGTGGTGCAACCCGCGAATGCGGCACCAAGTATCGCCAGAGCCAGAAACAGTCTGATTGTCTTAGTCATAGCCGAACTCTCCACTGCCTTTCCCGTTTCAATGCCGTCGTCGGCGGCACGCTGCCGCCGAGCCTGCCGCCCCCTCAGTTGCCGGTTCTTTCGCCGCTCAGGAAGGGCGACCAGACCGGTTCTCGCACATCACCCTCCTGCGTCGCCAGGCGTTGTTTGACCCGCCCGTCCGAACTCACCGCCGCGAGCACACCCTGACCATTCCGCTCGGTGGCATAGATCACCATACTCCCGTTCGGGGCAAAACTCGGAGATTCATCGAGCCGGCCGTCCGTGAGCACCTGCAGGGCTTCGGTCTCCCGGTTCATCACCGCGATGTGAAAACCGTCCCGTCCCTGATGAACCATGGCGATCAATTTGCCGTCATCACTCACTTCCGGGCGGGCGTTGTAGCTGCCCTCGAAGGTCAGCCTCCGTGGCGTGCCGCCATCGGTGGCCACTTCGTAGACCTGCGGACCGCCGCCACGATCGGAGGTAAAGAGCAGGGTCTTGCCGTCCGGTGCCCAGGTGGGCTCGGTGTCGATGGCCGGGTTGTCGGTGATCTGACGCAGCTTGCGGCTCGCCAGGTCCATCACGTACACGTCCGGATTGCCAGGCTCGGTGGAGAGCGTCATGGCCAGCTTGCTGCCGTCCGGCGAGAATGCCGGCGCGCCGTTGATGCCCGGACGTCCGGATACCATCTGGCGTTTGCCGCTGGCAATGTCCTGCACATAGATTTCGGAATGCTTGTTCTCGAACGACACATAGGCGATACGCTTGCCGTCCGGCGACCAGGCCGGCGACATCAGCGGGCTGGCGGAACTCACGATACTTTGCGGATTCTCGCCATCGGCATCGGCCACGATCAGCGAGTAGCGCTTTTCCTGACCCTGGCCGTTCTTCTGTGCCATCACGTAGGCGATACGCGTGGCGAAAGCGCCGCGCTGACCGGTGAGCTTCTGGTAGATCATGTCGCTGACGTGGTGGGCCGCCCAACGCAGGCTGCCCTTGCTCACCGGTACGCTGTAGCCAAGCAGCTGTTGCCCGCGATAGACATCGAACAACTGGAATTCAATCACATAGCCACCGTTGTCGCCCGGCTTGATCCGGCCGATCACCAGATTGTCCACGCCCACCACGCGCCAGTTCTTGAAATCGATCTGTGCGGCCTCCGTGGGTTTTTCCAGCATGTCTTTCTCTGGGAAGGGCTTGAAGCGACCGCTGCGACCAAGATCGGCGTTGATCACGCCGGCCACATTCACTGAGGGACTGACACCCTGGGTGGCGAACGGGACCACGGCGATCGGCAACGCTCCGCTCACGCCCTGGGTTATCTCGATCTTGAGAATCGCCCGGGAAGCGCTGAACGGCAGCATGACCAGCGCTGCCACCACGAACAGATTGAGAAGTCGTTTCATCGCCTACTCTTTCGCGTCATGTTTGAAGGTGAATTCGATCACCCGGTCGAAGATGGCCGGATCCTCGGGGCGCGGCAGTGGCGAGGCACGGTATACCGCGTTTTCCACCGAGCGCTTGAGCGCATCGTCGCCATTGCAGTCGGTCACCTGGGCCTTGACCACTTCGCCGCCGGGAATCTGCTCCACTCGTACATTGCAGGAAAACGAGCGGTTCGCATAGTCCGGCAGCGTGATCCAGTTGCGCTCCACCTTGCCGGCGATGCTGGCCTTGTAGGCGGAAAGCTCGCGCGCCTGCTTCGCCGCCTGGCGCTTTTCCTCGGCCGCCATCTGGCGCTTGAGTTCCGCTTCGCGTTCGGCCTGCTTGCGGGCTTCCTCGGCGGCCTTTTTCTTCGCGGCTTCCTGTTCCTGCTTCTTCCTGATCGCCGCCAGGCGCTCCTGCTCGGCCTTGCGCTGCTTCTCGGCCTCGGCCTTCTGTTTTTGCACCTCGGCCAGGTGTTGCTGTTCCTGCTCCACCTGTTTTTTCAGCGCGGCCTGCCTTTTCGCCAGTTCGTCGGCGGCCTGCTCGCGCTGTTGCTTGAGCTTCGCCAGTCGCTCCTGCTCGGCCTCGCGCTGCTTGCGTGCCTGCTCGGCCTGCTGGGCGAGTTCCTGCTGGCGCCGCTGTTCAGCCGCTCGCTTCTGTTGCTCGGCGGATTTGAGTTTTTCCACTTCGCGGTTGATGTCCGCCTCGCTGACCACCGCCGCATCGATCACCCTGGGCTGTTTCTTCGCTGTTACCGTGGGTGCCGATGCGCGCAGGGAAATACCCACCACGAGGAACGCTGCCAACGCACCATGCAGCAACAGCGACAGGATCACCGGCCAGCGATAGCCCGAAACGTTCTCGCTCGCCATGCCCTAGTCCTTCTTGCGCACAACCGGCTCGGTATCCGGAGTGCGCGTGATCAGGCCGACACTCGGCGCGCCGGCTTCCTGCAACAACACCATGCCCCGGACCACGCTGCCGTAGTCCACACTGGTGTCGCCCTTGACGAACACTGGCGTGCCCGGACGGTGCTTGAGCACGGCCGCTACCCGCACGACCACCTCGCGCGGTGTCAGCGGCTTGTCCTGCCTGTCCCCGATGTCCAGGAAATAGCGACCGCTGCCATCCACGCTCAGCACGACAGGCTCGTGGTTCTTGAGTTCATCGGCGCTGATCGGCTTGGCGTCCGCCTGTGGCAGTTCGACCTTCACACCCTGGGTGAGCAACGGCGCGGTGACCATGAAAATGATCAACAGCACCAGCATCACGTCGATATAGGGAACGACGTTGATTTCGCCCATCAGGCGACGTTTGCTGCGTCCACCGTTCATTTCCCGGTCGGCACCTCGGGGGTTACCTGGATATTGCGATGGAGAATGCTGGTGAATTCCTCCAGAAAGGTGTCAAAGCGCGTTTCCAGGCGCTCCACCTGGTTTGCGAAGCGGTTATAACCGACCACCGCGGGAATCGCCGCGAACAGCCCCATGGCCGTGGCAATCAGCGCCTCGGAAATGCCGGGTGCGACCATGGCGAGCGTGGCGTGCTGGACATTGCCCAGAGCCTGGAAGGCGGACATGATGCCCCAGACCGTACCAAACAGGCCCACGTACGGACTGGTCGAGCCCACCGTGGCCAGGAAGGCGAGATTGCTTTCCAGGCGGTCGATCTCCTTGGTACGGGCCACGTGCATGGCGCGGCGTGCGCCTTCCACCGCGCGCTCTGCCGGGTTGCCGGCCTGGCGCCGGGCTCGGGCGAATTCACGGAAGCCGGCCTCGAAGATATTCTCCATGCCGGTTGCGGCATTCTTGCGCGCAGCCACCTCCTTGAAAATGGCGGTCAGATCGCCGCCGGACCAGAACTTGCGCTCGAAATCCTCGGCATGCCGCCAGGCCTGGCGAACCATGCGGCGTTTGCGGAAGATCACCGCCCAGGACGCGATCGAGGCCAGCAGCAGAAGCAGCAGCACCATCTGCACGATGAAGCTTGCATTGCCGACCAGCTCGACGATGGAAAGGTTGGTGCTCATCAAGACATCTCCGCGAGAATCGCCGCGGGCATGGGCCGGGGCGTAAAAGACTGGGCGTCCAGGCAGGCTGCGGTGACGGTCCCCTGGCAGAGAACTTCCCCTTCCATGGTGTCGCGCCGGATCTGCTGCGCAAAGGTCATGCTCGCACGCCGATGTGACAGAATGCTGACCGACACCGCGAGCATGTCGTTGAACCGTGCCGGCCGCCGGTATTCGACCTCGGCGTGGGTGACCGCGAACAGCAGGCCCCGTTCGGCGATCAACCTGTCCTGCTCAAAGCCCAGCGAGCGCAGCCATTCAGTGCGCGCCCGCTCCATGAATTTCAGATAGTTGGCGTAGTAGACCACGCCCCCGACGTCGGTATCCTCGTAATAGACCCGTACGGGCCAGACGAATTGGCGACTCAAGACATTCTCCCCTCTCACGGGTGATCGCGGCTGTGACCCCTTTCGCATCACGGACAGCCCGCGATGTCCAAGGTTCCGGTTCAGTCCTCGTCGAACAGCCCGAGACTGGCGGCATCCGCGGCCGGCGGCTTGAGACCGAAATGCAGGAACGCGGTGCGCGTGGCCATGCGCCCGCGATTGGTGCGTTTCATGAAGCCCTGCTGGATCAGATAGGGCTCGAGCACATCCTCTATGGTGCCACGCTCCTCGCCGATGGCCGCCGCCAGGCTGTCCACGCCTACGGGCCCGCCGTCGAATTTCTCGATAATGGCCAGCAAAAGCTTGCGGTCCATGACATCGAAGCCGTGCAGGTCCACCTCCAGCATGTCCATGGCTCGGGTGGCCACCTCCGCGGTGACCCGGCCGTCCGCGCGGACCTCCGCGAAATCGCGCACGCGGCGCAGCAGGCGATTGGCAATGCGCGGCGTGCCACGAGATCGGCGGGCGATCTCGCCAGCCCCGTCAGCCTCGATAGATAAATTCATTATAGAAGCAGATCGCTCCACGATCCTTGCAAGATCGGCGGTGTTGTAAAACTCCAGGCGTTGCACGATGCCAAACCGGTCGCGCAATGGCGAGGTCAGCAGACCCGCCCGCGTGGTCGCGCCCACCAGGGTGAAGGGCGGCAGATCCAGCTTGATGGAACGGGCGCCGGGCCCCTCGCCGATCATGATGTCGAGCTGATAATCCTCCATCGCCGGGTAGAGAACTTCCTCGACCACCGGGCTGAGGCGATGAATCTCATCCACGAAGAGGACATCGTTGGGCTCAAGATTGGTCAGCAGCGCGGCCAGATCGCCGGCCTTTTCCAGCACCGGCCCGGAGGTCTGGCGCAGGTTCACGTCCAACTCGTTGGCGATGATATGAGCCAGCGTGGTCTTGCCCAGCCCCGGCGGGCCGAAGATCAGCACGTGATCAAGCGCCTCGCCACGATTACGCGCCGCATGGATGAAGATTTCCATCTGCTCGCGCACGGCTGGCTGGCCGGCGTATTCGGCCAGCTTGCGCGGGCGGATGGCGCGTTCGATCGCCTCGTCCTCGCGCGTGCCTTCCGCGGCTATCAGGCGGTTGCCTTCCTCGCTCATAGTCCGCTACCGGTCGTCATCGGGCCGCTGCACCCTGCAGCGCGCGACGAATGATCTCCTCGCTGCTCAGTCCCGCCTGGTCCACCTTGCGAATCATGCGGCCGGCTTCCTGGGGCTTGTAGCCCAACGCGACCAGTGCGCTATAGGCTTCACCGCCCGGTTCGGCCGCACTGGTGCCGCCTTCGCCCGTGGGGGCGCCGGGGCCGGCGGCTTCACCGTCTATGCGATCAGCCATTTCCACCACCAGCCGTTCCGCCGTCTTGCGACCCACGCCGGGCAGACGCGTCAGGCTGATGGCATCACGTTCCTGCACGCAGCGCACGAAGTCGTCCACGGCGATACCGGAAAGAATGGTCACCGCCAGGCGGGGACCGACGCCATTGACCTTGATCAGTGCGCGGAACATGCCGCGCTCCGACTCGCTCGAGAACCCGAACAGTGTGTGCGCATCCTCGCGCACCACCAGATGGGTGAAAAGTGAAACCTCTTGACCAACTTCGGGCAGTCTGTAGAAAGTGGACATGGGCGCTTCCACCTCGTAGCCCACGCCCTGCACTTCCAGCATAAGCTGGGGCGGGCGTTTATAGATCAGCCGCCCGCTCAGATAACCGATCATGCGCCTCTTCTCCGTTGGGGTCCGCCCGCCGCGGCCAGCCGGGCACGCAGCGTTCTTGAATGAGCATGACACAGCGCCACCGCCAGCGCATCCGCCCGGTCCGGTTCCAGGCCGGAACCCAGTTTGAGCAGCAGGCCCACCATGTGCTGGATCTGGTCCTTGGCCGCGCCGCCGGTTCCGGCCACGGCCAGCTTGATCTCGCGTGGCGTGTATTCAAACAGCTCGGGCGTGAAGTCGAGGGTGCCGCAGATGGCGGCCGCCCGCGCCTGTCCCAGCTTGAGCGCGCTGTCCGCGTTGCGGTGCACGAAAACACTTTCCACTGCGACCTCGTCCGGCCGGTGGGCTTCCACCAGCTCGCGCACGCCACGATAGATCAGCCCCAGTCGCTGGGGGAAAGCTGCCCCCCTGGTGCGCAGGCAGCCGCTGGCCACGTGGCTGACGCGGTTGCCCTCGGCGTCCACGATGCCGTAGCCGGTGATCACCGAGCCGGGATCGATGCCGAGAATGCGAACCTTTGCGCCGCCGGCGGCCATCATCAGAGGCTGGCCAGGAATTCCTCGGAGAACTCGGCGTTGGAATACACGGTCTGCACGTCGTCGAGATCCTCCAGGGCTTCCAGCAACTTGATGACCGAGGCGGCACCGTCGTCGTCCAGTTCCACCGTAGTCGCCGGACGCATGGTGACCTCGGCATTCTCCACCTCGAGCCCCGCCGCCTCCAGCGATTCCTTCACCTGATGATAGGCATCAGGCGGGGTGACCACGTCGATCGAGCCATCGCTGTTGTTGACGATGTCCTCGGCGCCCGCCTCCAGCGCGGCTTCCATGACCTTCTCCTCCGAGGTGCCCGACGCGAAGCTGATCACGCCCTCGTGATTGAACAGGTAGGCCACCGAACCGTCCGCGCCGAGGTTGCCGCCATGCTTGCTGAAGGCATGACGCACTTCGGCAACGGTGCGGTTGCGGTTGTCGGTCATGCAGTCGACCATCACCGCGACGCCCGCGGGGCCGTAGCCCTCGTAACGGATTTCCTCGTAGACCACGCCTTCCATGTCGCCGGTGCCACGCTTGATGGCGCGTTCGACATTATCCTTCGGCATATTGGCCGCGAATGCCTTGTCCATCGCCAGGCGCAGGCGGGGGTTCGCACCGGGATCGCCGCCACCGAGCCGTGCGGCGGTAGTGATTTCACGCGTGAGGCGAGTGAATATCTTGCCCCGTTTCTTGTCCTGAGCACCCTTGCGGTGCTGGATATTGGCCCATTTGCTGTGACCTGCCATACAGACTCCAGGTAGGCTCCCTTGCTTGAAATACGGCTGTCGTTGCCGGGACGGTCCGGCGAGCGTCAGAAGGTGAGGCGCAGCCCCAGGTGGACGCCGTCATCGACGTTGTAATGGCCGGCGACATTGTCAAACTCGACACGCACCTTGCGATAACCGACGTAGACACTGGCCTGGCGGAGGACCTGATAGTCCACGTCCGCCGAATATTCCAGCGCCCGATCGATGTGGCCGAAGCTTGATACCGACGGCGCATAGTAGACCCGGCCGCCGAAACCGACACGATTGTAGCTGGGCAGGACGTAGCGGAAGAACCCGCCCACGGCCAGCGAACCGCCATTTTCCGCGTCGGTGTCGAATGCATACAACCTTCCACCTACCCCCACAGTCAGGGCATGCTGGCCGGGATCGGCGTTATCCACGAGATGCAGCCCCAGATGAATGTCGTCGCCATTGTCCTGGGTATGCAGGAAACCGGCTTCGCTGTGCAGACCGTTCTGCAGCGGCGCGGAATAGTCGAGACCCAGGGCGCTGTCGCTCAGATTGAAGTCGAGCGTCGCCGCCGGGGCCGCAACACAGACCGAAAAGAGACCGAAAAACAAGGCGATGCGTATCATCTTCATGAAATTCTCCTGGTCATTGACGCGCGCTCCCTGCCCGCGTTCCCGGGATTGCACAAAGTGCGTATGATACCGGTAAATGTGGCCTGAAACATCCGCCCATGAGCCCGCCAGCTACGCCCGACAACCTGACTCGGACGACCGCCGACAGCTCCGTCGATGCGGCCCGGTCGCTGTTTGCCGAGCTCTGCCCCGGGCCGGACGAAGACCCTTTGTGTGCGCTGGCCCAAGGCACCGCCAGCATCGTCGCAGGCCTGGAGCTGCAACCGCAACTGGTGGCCGCCGCGCTGCTCTACCCGCTGGTCGAAGGCCAGCACTGCGAGGTCGCGGACATCCGCAAGCGCCTGGGCGCCGAGGTGGCCGATCTGGTAGCCAATGCCGCACAGATGCCACGGCTGGAACACCTCGGCCCGGGCGGACTCGATCCTTCCGGAGACCACGAGCAGGCCGAAAACATCCGGAAAATGTTGTTGTCCATGGTGCGCGATATCCGTGCCATGGTGATCCGGCTCGCCGAACAGTTGTACTGCATGCGCGGCCTCAAGGACGCGCCCCAGGCAACACGTCATCAGGCCGCTCAGCAGACGCGACAGATCTACGCGCCCCTCGCGGCGCGGCTGGGCATCTGGCAGGTCAAGTGGGAACTCGAGGACCTCGCCTTCCGCTACCTGGAACCGGACGCCTACCACGGCATTGCCCGTTACCTGCGCGAACGGCGCAGCGAACGCGAAGCCTATATCGAGAGCGTGATGGGCCGCCTGGGCACCGAGCTTGAAGCAGCCGGCATCCGGGCCGACATCCGCGGCCGACCCAAACACATCTACAGCATCTGGCGGAAGATGCAGCGCAAGGGTGTGGACTTCGAGCATCTCTATGATGTGCTCGCCGTGCGCGTACTGGTGGACTCGGTCGCCGAATGCTACGCCGTGCTCGGCGTGGTACATGGGCTGTGGAAACATATCCCGCGCGAATTCGATGACTACATCGCCACACCCAAGGACAATTTTTACCGGTCCCTGCACACTGCCGTCATCGGCCCACAGGACAAGCCGGTGGAGATCCAGATCCGCACCCGCGACATGCACAATCACGCGGAACTGGGTATCGCGGCACACTGGCGCTACAAGGAAGGCGGCGCCCACGACCCGGCGCTTGAACAGAAGATCCATTGGCTGCGTCAGATTCTCGAATCCTCGGGTCCGGGGCGGGACAGCGATTTCATCGACCAGTTCCAGTCCGAACTGTTCGAGGACCGGGTGTATGCCTTCACGCCACGCGGCCAGGTGATCGACCTGCCGAGCGGTTCCACGCCACTGGACTTCGCCTACCATATCCATACCGACATCGGGCACCGCTGCCGCGGAGCCCGGGTCAATGGGCGCATGGTCCCGCTCACCCACAAACTGGCCAATGGCGACACGGTCGAGATTGTCACCGCCAAGCAGGCCACACCCAGCCGCGACTGGCTGATCCCGCAACAGGGCTATCTGGCCAGCGCGCGGGCCCGGGCCAAGGTGAAGGCCTGGTTCCGGCAACAGGACTACGGTCAGAACGTGGCCCAGGGGCGCGACCTGCTGGAGCGCGAATTTCACCGGCTGGGCGTCAGCGACGTGCCACTCGAACCCCTGGCACAACAATTCGGCAAATCGCTGGATGACTTCCTCGCCGCGCTGGGCAACGGCGACATCACGCCCAGCCAGGTGGCGGGCCGCCTGCAGACCGAGGTGGCAACAACGCGCCCGGTGCGAAGCGCTACGAAAGGACGCGTTCGCCGGCAAAAACCGAGCGACGGGGGCGTGCACATTCAGGGAGTGGGGAACCTCATGACGCACTTCGGACGCTGCTGCTCGCCGGTGCCGGGTGAGCCCATCCTCGGCTACATCACATTGGGCCGTGGAGTGACCATTCATCGCAGCGATTGCGCGAATGCCTTGCGCCTGGCCCGGCAGAACCCGGACCGGCTCGTGGAAGTGGAATGGGGGCGGGCCCCGGAACAGGGGCTGCCGGTGACGCTCAATGTACGGGCCTGGGACCGTCAGGGTCTGCTGCGCGACATCACAGCCATGATGTCGCATGAGAAAGTGAACATCGGTGACATCCGCACGCGGCTCGATGCGCGGCATGGCGTGGCCGAAGTCGACCTGACAGTGGATGTGGAAGATCTCGGGCACCTCAGCCGGCTGCTGCACGGACTCACGCGACTGCCCAATGTCATCGAGGCCCGGCGGCGGGGTGATGGAAACCTGGCCTCCGGCAATCGTTCGAGTGGCGGATGACCCACTGCTCCGGTAGAATGCGGCTAACTAACTGATTGTCTTGCACGATTCCTCAGCGCACCCGCCCGAAAGACAGGCACCGCACCACTTTACGCCAGGAACCCCAAACCAGGGAACGAACCAATGCGTCGATTCGTGGAAATGTTGCTGCTGCGCCTGATCACACCCATGCTGCCGATTGCCCTGGCGGCATTGTTGGCCATCTGCGTCCCGCCGCCGGCTATCGCTCCCCCTGCGCAGATTTCCCTGGATACGGTGCACCTGCAGAGCGCCAGCGCCCTGAATAATTATTTCCGGCAACAGAACTACCAGTGGCCACCGCAAGGCAATGTCCCGGCGGTGGCAGTCAAACAGCTGCCCCCGGATTTCGCGGATCTGCCGGTGCCGGAAAAGAAGTCTCTGTTCTTCCGGATCATGCTGCCACTGGTACTGGCGGAGAATGCCCGCATCCGGCGCAGCCGGGAGTTCGTGGAGGAAGCCTTTCACCAGGGCGTGGATCATCTCGACCGGGAACAGCAGGCGAACCTCGCCGCCATCGCAAAGCGCTACCGGGTAGCGGGCGATCTCACCCGATCCGGCAACCAGGCCATGCTGCTACGCCGCGTGGACACCGTGCCCGTGGCACTCGTGCTCGCCCAGGCCGCCAACGAAAGTGGCTGGGGCACATCGCGCTTTGCCCGGCAGGCGAACAATCTTTTCGGCATCTGGACCTACAAGAAGGACAAGGGACTCACACCGCGCGACCGGGCACCCCAGGCACGCCACTTCGTACGGGTATTCCCCGATCTGCGCCACGCGGTGCGTGATTACCTGCGCAATATCAATATCGGCCACGCCTACCGGAAACTCAGGTTGATGCGCGCTGAAATGCGTCAGCAGGGGAAAACGATGGACGCCAGCACGCTGGCCAGGGGTCTGCATCAGTATTCGGAACGCGGCCAACAATACGTGGACATGATTCAGGCGATGATTCGCACCAATGACCTGGGCGATCTGGAGCCGTTGGAACTCGCGTCCGTCAGTTGACGGACCTTCAGTCCTTCGTGTCCGAAGGCCGACTGTCCGGCACCGCCGGCACGGGAATCCAGAGGTGGCTGAACCAGTAGTAGCGCTGCTGCGCATTGGGCGCCGTGCAATTGTAGCGGTCGCGAGGGGGCGGCACTGGTGAAGTCGCCCGTATCCTGAATCGTCCCGCCGCACGATCCAGCCAATCGATTTGCATTCGCCTGCCCTTGTAATAACAGGCCAGACGATCGAGGTCGGCGCCCGGAGACGTTACCGTCAGCATCAATTCGGGCGGATTGTGCCGGCGCGCGTCGGTCGGGTCCCACGGCTGCTGCTTGCTGACCACCAGTGGCAGTGACTGCGCCTTGGTAATGAATTGGGACATCCCGGCGAAATGTTCCGCCATCGGAAAACGCGGCATGAGCCGTGGATCGCTCTCCGGTCCAATGGCGCCCGATTCCTGGCCGAACGCGACAAATCCCATCTCGCGAACCAGCCCGGCCAGGGCCTCGTCATATTCCCCATAGGGATAGGCAAACAACCTGGGATTCGCAGTCACCGCCCCGCCCAGCTCGGTCTGCAGGCGCTTGCCGGCGTGTTCAATATCGAATTTTACACGGGAGCGCCATGCCGCATCGCTTTCGTCCGCCTTTCGATGAACCAGATAGTCGTGCGTCGATGAATGATTGGCGAACGTGGCTCCGCCCGCCGCCATCTGACGCATTTCCTTCCAGCTCATGAAGTCGGGAAGATGACGGTCCACCGCGTCGGTGCTGACGAATACGGTGAAGGGCCAGCCGCGGGCCCTCAGCCGCGGCCATGCGTTTTCGTACACGGACTGGTAGGCGTCATCGATGGTCAGGGCCACGGTATGGTCGGGCAGCTGCCCGCCCTTGCGCAAAGTGCGCACGATGCGATCCAGCGGCCATACCCGGTAGTGGTGAGCGGACAGGTAATCGAGCTGGGCGTCGAACTGATCCAGCGTAATGTTGGTGGACGGATAACGGTCGTCGCCGAAGCGATGATACATGAACACCACCGCGTGATCCGGTACGGCGGCCGCTGCCCTGCCTGCAAGCACCAGTAACAGGTACAAGACGGCGGCGACGGTTCTCATGCTGTCTCCTTCTCCGGGGACGGGATATCGCAACATTGGACCATTGTGGCAGCTTTTCGTTGCCCGACATGTGACAGGGTTCAGCTTGACAAACGTCTTTGCGTCACCCCTCGCGCGAAACGCACGCCCCTTTCCACGGACCGACTCGAACAAAAAGGGGCCCGGCGGCCCCTTTTCGCATTCCGTGGATTGTCGCGCCGGAATTACTTGTTGATGGCGTGAATCGCCATCTTGTCCACGGCCAGAGCGGCTTCGTGCACCGATTCGCCCAGCGCGGGATGTGCGTGAATTGTGCGCTGGATATCCTCGGCACTGGCCCGGAATTCCATGGCCACCACTGCTTCGGCAATCAGCTCGGAAGCCATCGGCCCGACAATATGCACGCCGAGAATTTCATCAGTGTCCTTGTGGGCCAGCATCTTCACCATGCCGCTGGCAGCCTCCATGGCCTTGGCGCGGCCATTGGCGGCAAAACCGAAAGTGCCGGACTTGTAGGGCACCTTGTCCTTCTTGAGCTGTTCCTCGTTGCGACCGACCCAGGCAATCTCGGGTGCAGTGTAGATCACCGAGGGAACGGTGTCGTGGTTGATCTCGGCGACCTTGCCCGCGATGAAATCAGCCACTGCCACACCTTCTTCGGACGCCTTGTGCGCAAGCATGGGGCCGCGCACGCAGTCGCCGATCGCCCACACGTTCTTGACGTCCGTGCGGCAGTCTTCGTTGACCTGGATGAAGCCGCGATCGTCCAGTTTCACACCGCTGCCTTCCTCGATCAGCCCCTCTGTCAGTGGCCGACGGCCCACACAGACGATCAGCTTGTCGACCTTGATCTCCTGCTTGCCGTCCTTGTCCTCGTAGGTGACGGCAACTTCCTTCTTGGTCGTCCTGGCGCCGGTCACCTTGGCGCCCAGGCGGATATCCAGGCCCAGTTTGCGGAACTGGCGTTCGGCATCCTTGGCAATCTGGCGGTCGGCCATGAACAGAAAATCCGGCTGGGCCTCCAGCAGCGTGACTTCCGCGCCCAGGCGGTGCCACACGCTGCCCAGTTCCAGGCCGATCACGCCGGCGCCGATCACGCCAAGGCGTTTGGGCACGGATTCCATCTCCAGCGCACCCCAGGAATCGATGATCTGCTCGCCATCGAAGGGCACGGGCTTGAGTTCGATAGGCGTGGAACCGGCTGCCAGAATCACGTGCTTGGCGTCGATGGTTTCCTTTTTCTTGGGATCATCGAAGTCGGTGAACTCGACCTTGCCGTTCTTGAGCAGCCGGCCGGTGCCCTTCATTCCCGTGACGCCGTTGGCCTTGAACAGTGCGCCGATACCACCGGTGAGCTGCTTGACGATCTTGGTCTTGCGTTCCTGCATGGTGCCCAGGTCCAGTTCAACCTTGCTCACCTTGACGCCATGAACATTCAGTTCGTGCTGGGCCTTGTGGAACATCTCCGAAGATTCGAGCAACGCCTTGGAGGGAATGCAGCCTGCGTTCAGACAGGTACCGCCGAAGGCATGCGAACCGTCGAAGTTCTTCCACTTGTCGATGCACGCGGTCTTGAGACCGTTCTGTGCGGCGCGAATCGCTGCCACATAACCGCCGGGACCGGCACCGATAACCACCACGTCGAATGATTTGCTCATTGCAACCTCTTGCTGGAACTTGCGTGAAACAAGGCCCGCGCCAGGGGCAGCGGGCCACTGTGAATTGTCATCGCCCCGATCAGATCTGCAGCATCAGCCGTGCCGGATCTTCCAGCGACTCCTTGATCGACACGAGGAACTGCACCGCGTCCTTGCCGTCGATGATGCGGTGATCGTAGGTGAGCGCGATGTACATCATCGGCCGCACCACGACTTCACCATTCTCCACCATGGCGCGCTCCTGGATCTTGTGCATCCCGAGGATGGCGCTTTGCGGCGGATTGATGATCGGCGTGGAAATCAGCGAGCCAAACACGCCACCATTTGTGATCGTGAACGTGCCGCCGGTGAGGTCCTCCATCTGGAGCCCCCCCTTGCGCGCCTTCTGCGCGAAGTTGACGATGCCCTGCTCCACTTCGGCGAAGCTGAGCTGGTCACAGTCGCGCAGGACGGGCACGACGAGCCCCTTGTCGGTGGATACCGCAATGCCGATATCCCAGTAGTCGTGGTAGACGATGTCGGTGTCTTCCACCGAGGCATTGACGACAGGAAATTTCTTCAGCGCCTCGACCGCGGCCTTGACGAAGAAAGACATGAAGCCGAGACGAACGCCGTGTTCCTTCTCGAACTTCTCCTTGTAGAGGCTGCGCAACTCCATGACCTTGTGCAGATCGACTTCGTTGAACGAGGTCAGCATGGCTGCGTTTTGCTGCGATTCGATCATCCGCTCGGCAATTCGCGCACGCATGCGGGTCATCGGCACGCGACGGTCCTCGCGAGCACCGCGAGGAGCGGACCCGGGCGTTGGCGCCTTCGCGGCCGGCGCGGGCACGGCCTTGCCGGTATCGCCCTTCTCGTCGCGCTGCTTGATGTAGTCCATGACATCCGCCTTGGTCAGACGTCCGTCACGACCACTGCCTTTGATGTCGGACGGATCGAGGTCGTGCTCCTCGACCAACCGACGCACTGACGGGCTCAGCTTGCGGGCCGCCTCGCCCCTGCCTTCGTCCGACGCGGACTCGTCGCTCGCGGCGGGCTTCTCCGGCGTGGCCGGCCCTTCGGCCTTTTCCTGCTTGTCAGCGACCGCACCTTCCTCGAGCAGGGCGATCACCTCGCCGCTCCCGACCGTCGTGCCATCCTCGATCTTGATTTCCTTGAGTACACCATCCGCGGGCGCCGGAACCTCGAGAACAACCTTGTCGGTTTCGATGTCCACCAGATTTTCATCACGGCTTACCGCCTCACCCGGCTTCTTGTGCCAGGAAACGAGCGTTGCGTCGGCAACGGATTCCGGTAACTGGGGAACTTTGACTTCGATGCTCATGCCTTCTCCGAAACAGATTTTCTGGAATTGCTTTCGTTCTTCTCGCCCTTGACGCGGCTGGTACCGAGCGCATCGCCGATCAGCGCCTTCTGCTGCTCCATGTGAAGCTTGAAATAGCCGGCTGCCGTGGATGCGGAGGCCTCGCGACCTGCGTACGTCAGTGTGTGGGAGGGCGTCAGTGGTGCCTGCAGACGATGCCGAATCTGGTACCAGGCCCCCTGGTTCTCGGGTTCTTCCTGGCACCAGATGACATCCATCGCATTCGCATAGCTCTTCAGCACCTGCTCATATTCGTCCGCGGGAAAGGGATACAACTGTTCAATGCGAACGATGGCTACGTCGTCGATCTCGTCGGCGCGTCGCGCCTCGAGCAGGTCGTAATAGACCTTGCCGCTGCAGAAGACCACGCGATGCACCTTCTCCGCCGGCAGATTGTCGACTTCCGGGATCAGATTATGAAAATGACCCTCGGAAAGCTGGGACAGATCGGACACGGAGAGCCGATGGCGAAGCAGGCTCTTGGGAGTCATCACGATCAGCGGCTTGCGATAGGGCCGCACCATCTGCCGTCGCAGCATGTGGAACATCTGCGCCGGCGTGGACGGCACGCAGACCTGGATATTGTGTTGTGCACAGAGTTGCAGGTAGCGCTCGAGACGTGCGGAGGAATGCTCGGGCCCCTGGCCTTCATAGCCATGCGGCAGGAACATGACCAGACCGCACAGGCGTCCCCACTTGGCTTCGCCGGAACTCAGGAACTGGTCGACAATGACCTGCGCGCCATTCGCGAAATCCCCGAACTGCGCTTCCCAGATCACCAGTGTGTCGGGCTCGGCCGTGGAATAGCCGTATTCGAAGCCCAGTACCGCTTCCTCCGAGAGCAGGGAATCGATGACCACAAACGGTTCCTGCTTCTCGTCAAGGTGCTGCAGCGGAACGTAGATCTCGCGATCTTCCTGATTGTGCAATTCGGCGTGGCGGTGGAAGAACGTGCCGCGACCGCTGTCCTGACCGCAGAGGCGCACCCCATACCCCTCGGTAAGCAGCGTCGCATAGGCCATGGTCTCGGCAAAGCCCCAATCCATCGGAGTCTCACTCGCGGCCATCTTCTTGCGCTCGTCAATGACGCGCTGTACCCGGCTGTGCAGTCTGAAATTGTCGGGAATCGTGGTGATCCCTTCAAAAAGCGGCTCGAGCTTTTCAACGGGCACTGCGGTCTTTACGGTGTCATCCCACTTGCCCTTGTTGTAGGAACTCCAGTCCACCGTGTATTCATTGCCGATCAGACCGAGATGGTCACGGGCCACGGTCTCGCCTTCATCCAGCGCGTCGCGGTAGTCGTCGGCCATCTGCTTGAGTTGCTCGGAGGTCACCAGACCCTGCTTTTCCAGCGTCTCCGCATAGATGGCCCGGACCGTCGGATGCGCCTTGATGGTCTTGTACATCAGCGGCTGGGTGGCCGAGGGTTCGTCGGCCTCGTTGTGACCGTGGCGGCGATAGCAGATCAGATCAATGACGACGTCCTTGTTGAATGCCTGACGATAGGCCAGCGCCAACCGGGTCGCATAGATCACGGCTTCGGGATCGTCACCGTTCACATGGAATATCGGCGCCTCGATCATCTTGGCGACATCGGTTGAGTACGGCGTCGAACGGGCATCATTCGGCGTGGTGGTAAAACCGATCTGGTTGTTGCAGATGATGTGCAGCGTGCCGCCGGTGGTGAAACCGGGCGTCTGCGACATCTGCAGGGTTTCCATCACCACGCCCTGGCCCGCGAACGAGGCGTCGCCGTGAATCAGTACGGGCAATACGGCGTCGCGGTTCCTGTCTCCACGACGGTCCTGACGGGCCCGGACCGAGCCCTCCACGACCGGATTGACAATTTCCAGGTGCGAGGGATTGAAGGCCAGCGCCAGATGGACATTCCCCCCCGCGGTCTTGATGTCGGAGGAAAAGCCGAGATGATATTTCACGTCGCCGGAGCGGTCCGTGACCTTGGCGTCGTAGACACCCTCGAATTCGGAAAACAGTTCCCTGGGCGATTTGCCCAGCACGTTGACCAGAACGTTGAGACGTCCCCGGTGGGCCATGCCCACGACGATCTCCCGAACCCCGTTCCGGCCGCCCTGCTGGATGATGTCCTCCAGCATGGGAATCAGCGATTCGCCACCCTCCAGGGAGAAACGCTTCTGGCCGACGTAGCGCGTATGCAGATACTTCTCGAGGCCTTCCGCGCCGTTCAGCTCCTTGAGCAGGTTGAGACGTTCCCCGTCACTCAATTCAACACGACCACGTTCGCCTTCCACGCGCTCCCGGATCCAGCGCCGCTCGTCGGTATCGGTGACGTGCATATACTCGAAACCGATGCGACCGCAGTAGGTCTCGCGCAGCGTATCCAGAATCTGGCGCAGGGTCAGCCGGTCGGGGCCAACCATCGACGGCGTGCTGAACTCCGTGTCCATGTCGGATTCGGAAAGCCCGTGAAAGCCGGGCTCGAGGTCAGGAATCTCCGGGCGAGGCTGGAGCCCGAGGGGATCTATGTCCGCCGCCTGGTGCCCACGGCCACGAAAAGCCTCGATCAGGCGGATGACAGCGGCCTGTTTCTCCGCCGCCATGGCCGACATCTCGCCGCCGGCCTGCGCCGCCATGCGGTGCTCTCGCGCGCGGCGCTCGAGCTCGCTTATGATCGGTCCGTGCGGAACATCACGCTGGCCGGGCCGGGCGGTCTCGAAACCACGAAAATAGCTCCGCCAGTGTTCCTCGACGGAATCCGGGTCCTGCAGGTATTGTTCGTAAAGATCTTCCAGAAACGGTGCATTACCACCGAACAGTGGGGTTGTCTGATATTTCTGCTTGAGGGAGTCACTCATCGCGTGAGGTCTGTCTAGGTCTCTGGCTGGGGATGACTTGTCCCGCCCGCTGGAGCCGGTCGAGAGTTGTTTTCGAGTCTGATCATATACTTGCCGTCAAACGGCCCCGACAGACAGCGTCCTGGAAAGCCGTCTGTATTCATTTCCCGCCGGACTCGCCAGAACGAGCGCCGGGCAGCGCCACCGGCCGGGGAATCAAGCACACAACAAGGGCGAGTAGTTTAACCCAACGCGCGAGGAGAAGAAACGGCGCAGCCCCGGATTTCGGGGGTCCGCGCCGTCAAAAAACTGCCATACAGCCATCATCCGCCTGCCATGTGCCGGCCGCACAATGCGCACCGTCACATAGCGATCAAGTCGAGCCCACGCTCAAGGAGACGGAGATGAAACTCGCCATTCTGGCCGCCGCGACAGCCGCACTGACCCTCTCGGGTGCCGCCGCGCAAGCCGCCCGACCCGATGTCGATCTGGTCCGGGACAGCCTGGCCGCGATCCGCCACCAGGGGCACGACGTGTTGCAGGTGACCCGGACCGCCTATCGCAAAGACCTGGCGCGCACCGCCTCCCGGTCCGCCGCGGCTCGCCCGGGCGCGCCCGCCCTCCTTGCCGAGGTGGGTCGTCAGCCGGCCCGTGACTCCGATTGAGCGCGGCGCTACCGGCCGGACGTGCCGGCGGATCTATCGGCTGCTTTCAGCGGCGCCGGCCGCAACACGCCCGCATCGGCTGAGAAGGCCCGTTCCGCGGCCTGCCCTTTCTGGTAGCGTTGCAGATTGTTTCTCATCTGGGCCGGCAGGGAATGCCGGGCTGCAATGGCGGCAAACACTGCCTGGTTCTGCGTCGCCACGGCGTCATCAAATTTGCCGTTGGCGGCCTGAGCCATGGCCAAGGTGGCCAGGGTGTCCGCATTCTCGCGCGCCGCGTGAATGGCCTCGGCCAATTGCAACGCTTCCTGGCGCTGGGCCCGGCTTGCCGAAGCGCAAGTCGACTCGGTGCGCGCCAGTGCCATGCCCAGTGTGCCGTCGTTGGGCTGCATCCGATGGGCGGTCTCGAAGAGGGTCAGACCTTCACCGCAATGCCCCGCCCCGAGCCGTGCCAGACCTTCGTGGTAGAGGAAGAAGGCCTTGTCGTCCCCTTGAGCTCCGTCCGCCAGGGCGTGGTACTGTTCGGCGGCACCGGCATATTCACCTGCCCGCATCAGGGCATTGCCCAACAGGTACCGGGCCTGAATATTGCCGGCATCGCTTTTGAGCGCGGCCCGGTAATAACCGGCGGCCGCCTTGTCGTCACCACGCGCTTCAGCCAATCGGCCCATTGCATAGTTGGCGGGCCCGGAATCCGGCGAAAGGCGAAGTGCCGTCTGCAGATGCTTTTCGGCCGCCCCCAGTTTGCCAAGCTGCATGTAGGCCTGCGCCGCGGCAACATGCGTGTGTACTTCCTGCGGATTGAGTTCCAGGGCCTTCTCGAACTTTTCCGCAGCCTTTTCGTAGTCGCCCTTGCGCGCGAGCGACAGTCCCAGATCGAAGAAATACTGGGCACTGTGCGCAAAGCTCGCCACAGTCCCGAGCAACGGATCCTGCATGGCGGGTTCGGTCTGGCCACGCTTGCTCATCTCGGCCCGCGCCTTGTCTATGTTGCCGGACTGGCGGTAGGCCAGCGCCAGCGGATAGTGCAACTGATCGGCCTTCGGATCCCTCTTCAATGCTTCGGTCAGGTTCTTGATGGCGGCAGGGTAATCGTGACGCGACAGTGCCACACGGCCCATACCGGCCAATGCCGCCACGTTTTCCGGATGTGCCTGGAGCACCTGCTCGAACAGCTTCTGCGCATCGTCGAGCTGGTTACCCGCCAGATACGCCTTGGCCAGACGCAGACTGGCCGGCAGATACTCGTGGATGGACAATGCCTTTTTGTAGCCGGCGATCGCCTGCTCCAGATCCCCGCCATCCTGCGCCACATAGGCGAGCAGGTACTGCCAGCGAAAATCGTCGGGCGCCAGCTTGACGGCATTCTCGTAGCAGACTCGCGCCACATCGGTCAGGTACTGGGCCTGATAGAGAATACCCAACCGGCCGTAGGCCTCGGCCAGGTCAGCAGGCGAGAGGGAGTCCTTGCGTTTGTCGAAACGCTGCCGGCTGTTGCGCAATACATCCTGCACGCTCTTCTCGAAGCGGGAGAGATCGGGCCTGGGCACTGGCTTGAGATGCGCCGACACGGTACCGGTGGTGGCACCGGAATCGGCCGCAAGCGCCGGGCCGGCGGCCGCCAGCAGAAGGACGAAAAGCCAGACTGAATGTCGCATTGTATTTTCAACTCCCCTTGTGGGTGCCTGATGGAGTGCTGGTGGCCGCAGCGGGAACCGGCTTGCCGTTGCCCTTGCGCAGCGCATGGTAGCGGTCTGCGGACAGATCATCCCACTCTTCGCGGGTGCCGTCCGGCCAGTGTACGCGAACGGTCACCGGCGCATGTTCGCTCCCGAGCCCGAACAACACCCTGGGATCGTTGGATGATCCATAGCTCCCGTCCCGGTGCGCGAGGCGCACCAGATCGCGTCCGCCGGGCCGGAGCAGCCGCACGCGGGCACCCACACAATCCACGCACCCACGGGGGTCGGTCAAACGCAGCCCGAGCCAGTGGTTGCGGTTCCCATTCGTGTTGACGAGCAGGCGCAAGGGGCCACTGTTGTTGCTTACCACGATATCGGTGTCACCGTCATTGTCGATATCGCCGAAGGCCGCACCACGACTGACCTCGGACAATTCGAACACCTTGCCCGCCTCGGCACTGACATCACGGTAGCGGCCCTTGCCGAGGTTCAGGAACACCTGATTGCGCTGGTGGAGCGGGTATTTGTCCCCGGCGCGCACTTCGGCGGGAATCAGGGTGACGGCACCATTGGCGCTGAACAGATCAAGCCAGCCGTCGTTGTTGAGATCCTTCCAGCCGGTTCCGAAGCCGGTGTAATCGAAGCTCGGGCCGGCCAGCCCCATGTCCACGGTTTGGTCCTCGAACCAGCCGGAGCCGTCGTTGACATAAAGCGTGTTGGTCTCGCGAGTCAGATGCGTCATGAACAGATCAATGTCACCGTCACCGTCGAAATCGGCGGCGTCCACACCCATGCTGGCTTCCGGCTTGCCGTCCATGTTGACCGCGGCGCCGGCGAGCATGCCATCGTCATCGAATGTGCCGTCCCCGTGATTCATCCAGAGATTGTTGGCCATGCCGTCATTGGCCACATAGATGTCGGGCCAGCCGTTGCTGTCGAAATCGGCGATGACCACACCAAGTCCGTTTCCGAAGTGCTTCGCGATACCGGACTTTTCAGTGACGTCTTCGAAAGTGCCGTCGCCACGGTTGTGGAAGAGACGATCCGGCACCGGATCGTAGACAAGCGGTGAACAATAGTCACGAGCGCTTGTGGTCGACCGGCAAGGCTTGGCGTTGGCGAAATTGTAGTCGACGTAATTGGCAACAAAGAGATCGGGGTATCCGTCGCGGTCGTAATCGACAAAGGCCGCGCTGACGCTCCAGCGTGCATCGTCCACTCCGGCTTTCGCGGTAACGTCCGTGAATGTGCCGTCGCCCCTGTTCAACCACAGCTGATTGTGGCCGAAGTTCGTGACATAGATGTCCGGCCAGCCATCATTGTTGATATCGCCGACCGCCACACCCATGCCGTAGCCGTGCGAATGGATGCCCGCCTGGCGCGTGACATCGGTGAAGTGCAGGTGGACATGGCCTTTGGCGTCGGTGGTGGAATCGTTGCGGTAGAGCCGGTCGGTCAACTCCTCACCCTGCGGCGGCGGGAAGATTGCATCCTTGAGCGTCTTGCCCGGTCCCAGCATATTGCCCTGCACTGCGAAGACATCGAGATCCCCGTCGTGATCGTAGTCGAGCAGCGCCACGCCTGAGCCCATGTTTTCGGGGAAATACAGTTCCCCGGACATGCCGTTGAAATGGGTGAAGTTCAGACCGGCAGCGCGTGCCTGGTCGGCGAAGACCGGAACCAGCGGCCCGGGCGCGGTAGCCGCGGGAAGCGAATTCGCCCACAATAGCCAGCTCGCGCCGACCGCCGCGGCCGCGACAGACCGAATGCGCCGCCGGACACCCGTGTCATGCATCATCTTTGCTGCCTGGATGGAGGTTTGAGCGGCCACTACCATACCCCAGCCCGGTCCTTTGACCAAGGCGAAGAAAAGGAACCAGACTCGCGATCATGTCCGAAGGAAAACGTCTCATCGCAGTGGTCACCAGTTCGCGCGCCGATTTCGGCCATTTGCAATGGCCGCTGCGCCGGTTGCGTGAACGGCCCGAGGTGGATACCCGGCTGATAGCCATTGCCGCCCATCTCTCGCCCGAGTTCGGGCACACGGTGGACGACATGGAGCAGGCCGGGTTCGCCCCTGACGAGACCGTGGAATGCCTGCTGAGTTCCGACAGCGATGCCGGCATGGCCAAAACCATCGGCGTGGCAGTTCTGGGGCTCACCGACATTCTGGCGCGCATGCGACCCGACCTGCTGTTGCTCATCGCCGACCGTTACGAAATGCTCGCTCCGGCGACCGCCGCCCTGGCGCTGCGCATTCCGGTCGCTCACATAGAAGGGGGTGATATCAGCGAAGGCGCGGTTGACGATGCAGTGCGCAATGCGTTGACGCGCCTGTCGCATCTGCATTTCACGCCCCATGAACAAGCACGGCAACGGGTCCTGGCCATGGGTGAGGAAGCCTGGCGGGTCCACGTCAGCGGAGCACCCTCGCTGGACAATCTCACGCATGCCATTCTGCCGAACCGGGCACAGCTCGAGAAACGGCTGGGCCTGACACTGCAGCCCGGGTTCTGCGTGGTGGCCGTACACCCGGTCACCCTTCTGCGGGACACACTTGCCGAGATCCCTGCCCTCCTGCAGGCACTGGCATCCTTCAAACACCAGAAAATTTTCTGTTTTCCCAATGCCGATGCCGGAAGCCGGAAACTGATCTCGGACATCCGCCGGTGGTGCGGGCAGCATGACGATGCCGCGCTGTTCGTGAATCTTGATCATCTCGATTACTGGGGTTTGTTGCGCGAAGCGGATCTGATGGCCGGCAATTCCAGCAGCGGCATCATGGAGAGTCCCGCGCTCGCCCTGCCCTGCGTGGATGTCGGCATCCGGCAGCAAGGGCGGCTGCGCGCCGCCAACATCCTCCACGCGCAGGCTGACCGGCAAGCCATTCTGGACGCTCTCGAAAAGGCCGCCTCGCCGGCCTTCCGTGAGAGCCTGCAAGGCATGGACAACCCATGGGGAGACGGCGAGGCCGGACGGCGCATTGCCGACACGCTGGCCTCGGTAACCCTGGGCAGCAGCCTGTTGCACAAGCGTGCCCTGCCACTCGCGTCGAGTGGCACCGGCCCGGCGGATTTCGTGTTCCGCCATGACTGAATACCGCATCGCGCTGAGCGCCCCGGACATCGGCAAAGCCGAGCAAGAGGCAGTCGCCCGGGTGCTCGCGAGCGGCCAACTGAGCCGCGGCGTGGAAGTGGAGCGCTTCGAGACACTGCTGGCGGCGCAGTGCGGTGCTGCCGGTGCCGTCGCGGTGAACTCCGGCACCAGTGCCCTGCAACTGGCACTCGCGAGCAGCGGCATCGGGCCCGGCGATGAAGTCGTCCTGCCCGCCTTCACTTTCGTCGCTCCGGCCAATGCCATTGCCCATTGCGGTGCCAGGCCGGTGCTTGCCGACGTCGAGCCGGATACACTGAACCTTGATCCGCGGGCCGTGGAATGCGTGATCGGCAAGCGCACCCGGGCGCTGCTTCCCGTCCACACTTTCGGTCGGCCGGCCGATCTCGCGCCGCTGCTCAACCTCGCCGGGGCGCATGATCTGACGGTCATCGAAGATGCCTGCGAAGCCCTGGGCTCACAATGGGCGGACCAACCGGTAGGCGCGCTCGGTCGCGCCGGGGTCTTTGGCTTCTATCCGAACAAGGCTGTCACCGCCGGTGAGGCCGGCGCGGTGGTGAGCAACGACACGGAACTGCTCGCCAACTGCCGCGCATTGCGCAATCAGGGACGCGACGACGGCAGCGAGCTGAGCCGCATGGCAGGCCACAGCTTCCGCCTTTCCGAACTGCATGCCGCATTGGGGCGGGTGCAGCTGGAACGCGCCGAGGACCTGCTTGCCGACCGGCGCCGTGTGGCCGACATCTACCGTCAGTGCCTGGCCGACGTAGAGGGAATACAGCTCCCGCCCTTGGACGACGAGAGGCACCGTACAGGGTGGTTCGTGTTTGTCATTCGGTTGCAGGAGGCGACCGCCGGCGACCGGGATCGCCTGCGCGGGATGCTGGCGGAAGACGGCATCCAGTGCGGCGCCTATTTCCCGCCCCTGTACCATCATCCGGCCTTTCGTCATCTCGCCGGCAGAACCCGGGGGTTTCCAATCGCCGAAGCGGCTGCGGCTGCCACACTGGCGCTGCCTTTCCACACTCGCCTGGCTGCGGACGACATTGACTATGTTTGCGAAAGGTTGCGCTGCCGGCTGACGCAGTCCAGGGGCGGGACTCAGTCGGCGTCGGTATAACCGAAATAGTCGATGTGCGGCCGGAGGGTCGCCATGAAGGGTTCGAACTGTCTGCCATAGCGGCGCCAGCGATAGCGTGCCCGCCGGTAGATGGGCTCGGCAACCTGATGATAGCTGTTCGTGTTGATACGCCCGCGCTGGCTGACCCGTTCGGTGTAGCGCGTCACCGCCTCGTCCCATGGCAGACCGAGGAATGCCAGCATGGCAGCGACCTCGCCGTTGAAATCATCCACCAGGTTCTCGTACTTCATGACGTGATAGTGCAGCGGCAATCGCTCGACGGCCTTTTGCCAGATACGCATGACGCGGTCGTAGATGCCAATCGAGTCACCCAACGTGAAGAAGTTGGCAAAGGCATTGTTCAACATGTAGTTCTGCATGAAATTGCTCAGGCAGACGTCGCAGGGATGGCGAATCGAAAGAACGATCTTTGCCGAGGGGAAGAGACGCCAGATCAGCTCGACTTCCATGGTGCGGATGGGCAGCTTGTCCACCAGGCGAGTGCCGGGCAGGCGATCTACGTAGCGTCCCACTTCGGAGAAATAGCGTGCACGAAGCCGTCGGAGGTCATTCTCGTTCAGCAATTCCAGTGCCTCGGGAAACGGTTTGCCCAGGGCATCCATCTCTTCGCGCACCGCACTGAGCGTGGGCAGTTCCTCGAGCGTCTGCAGGGCGGGATGGCTGTCAAGGATGACATCGGTAAGCGTGGTACCGGAACGCGGAAAGCCCACCAGGAAGACCGGCGATTCCGAATCAGGAAATTCGACTATCGGCTGGTCTGCGCCCGGCCCCAGGCTGATGTGGTCAAGAATGCGCTCAAGCTGCTCGACAAAGGCATGCGGCTGCACAGTGTTGATGCGCCAGTTCCGGCTGGCCAACCGATTGCCTTCGGAGAAATGCTGGAACGCCGCCTCTGCATTGCCCGCCTGGTCATGCATTCGCCCCAGCTCGAAATGAAATTGTTGGCGCAGCCGGTGATCGAAGGCCGGGTAGTCGAACGCTTCCAGGCGCGCGATCGCCGCCTCGACCCGGCCGGCGCGCCGCTCGCTCTTGGCCGCCTCCAGATTCAGTTGCGGATGATCAGGCGCCAGTGCCAGCCCTTTCCCGACCATCTCCGTCACGCGGTCGAGCCGGTTCGTCTCCTCGTATAGATTGGCCAGTTCGGCATAGACTTCCGGCATGTCCGGTGCCAACTCCCGTGCGCGCTCGAAGGCCATCTCGGCCGGCTCGGTCTGGCGCATCTCATCGTGGACAATGCCGAGATAAAGATACGCGAGGGGATCATCGGGATGGCGCTCGATGAGCCGGCGGTAGGCGGTCACCGCCTCTGCGAAGCGGCCCATGGTGTGCAGGACGATGCCCAGGTCGAGCCCCGCGACACGGTCGTCGGGATTCAGGGCGAGCGCCCGCCGGAACGATTCCGCCGCGTCAGCCGGCTTCTCGTCGAGCATCAATATCGTGCCCAGATTGCGATGCGCTGCGGCGTGGTCCGGATCGAGCGCAAGTGCCCGACGAAATGCCTCACCCGCCGAAGCCGTATCTTCGAGTGCCCGCAGCACGTGGCCAAGCATGTTCTGCACATCGGCCGATTCGGGCCACAACCGGGCGGCGTGCCTGAAGGCCTGTTCGGCAGCCGGGAAATCACGCAGGTTGTTGCGTGCACGACCCAGACCGACCCAGGCTTCCGCGTTTTCCGGCTCAGTGGACAAGACCCGATTGAACTGTTCCGCGGCCGCCGCGGGCTCACCGGTCTGCAGCAACCGATTGCCCTCGGCAATCAGGCTGCCAATATCACTGCCCGACGTGACCCCACCGCCCATGGCTGCGTTGTCTCAACCACCCGCGCCCTTGGCCGCGGTCGCCGGCCGCCCGACCGGTGCAGATGGCTTGAAGATGGGATCGTTGGCCGCGAACGCGTGCTGCGCCGGTTTGTGCTCGCGATAGCGCCGGAGGTTGGCCTCCAGGAATTGCTTCTCCCAGGCCTTGTGCCCGGCATCGGATGCCGCGAGCGTGCGTTGCTGAATCTTGACGGCCTGGTCGTATTTGCCGTTGGCCGCCAATGCCATCGCAAAACTGGCCCCGCTGTCCACGTTCTGGACGCGCTGATAAATGTTGCGGGTAAACGCCAACGCCTGGGAGCGCTGTGCGTCGCTCGCCGCGGGACAACTGCTCACGCCCCGTGCCAGCGTGAGGGCTGTGGCCAGATCGTTGGGTTGCAGGCGCACGGCCTGCATCAATGGATCGAGTGCCTTGCCACAATTGTCCGCACCGAGAAACGCGAGGCCTGCGTAGAACAGATAATCGCCCTTGGTCGATTGCGGATCGCGCTTCTGCCCTAGCGACAGATACAACGGCGCGGCGTCGGCGTACTGCTGGCTGGTCATGAGGGCATTCGCCAGCGCGCCCTTGATTTCAGGATCATCCGGTGCATTGCTGTGTGCGGTGCGGAACTCCTTCAGGGCCGCAGCGGGCTTGCCGTCAGCGTTCAACAGATAGCCCGCAACCAGGTGGGCCTGCGGGTTGTCGGGCGCCAGACGGAAAGCGGCACCGATATACTGGTGTGCTTCCTTCATGTGTCCCTGGGACGCCAGCAGGCGGGCCATTCCAACGTATGCGTCGGCATTGGCGGGATTCACCGTGATGGCCAACTGGAAGAATCGCAATGCGGAATCGTCGCGACCCTGCGCCATTTCCCCAAGCGCCGTCTTCGCCCAATCCTCGGAACTGCGTGTATAGGCGTCCACCAATGCCAGCAAGGGGTCGCGAATCACGGGTTCGCGCTTGCCGGCCTTGCCGGCCTCAGCCTGCGCGTCATCACTGTTGCCCGCCTTGCGGTAGGCCTCCGCCAGGTGACCGTGCAGGGCGTCCGCCTTCGGTTGGATATCGAGGGCCTTTTTCAGTAATTTGATCGCCCGTCCCGGATTGCCGTCATGCATCGCCAGTTCCGCCTGCCCCTCCAGTGCCGGGGCATCCGATGCCTGTTGCCTGAGAGCGGTCACGAACTGCGCCGCCGCCTGGTCGTAGTGGCCGCTCTTCAGCTCCAGACGCCCCAGGCGCACATGGGCCGGCTGGTAGTTCGGGCTGAGTTCGATGGCCCGGCCGTAGAACTTGCGGGCCATCTCGTCGTGGCCCTCGGTCTCCTGCATGACGGCACGATAGTAGGGCCAACGAAAATTCTCCGGCATCAGGCCTTCGGCATTCGCATAGGCAACGTCGGCGGCCTTGCGCTCTCCAAACGCCTGAAAATGCAATCCGAGCTGGCCATAGGCCTGAGCAAGTTGCTTGTCACTCACGCCAGGTGACGTGCTCAATTTCTGGAAGCGGTCCATGGCCGGTTCCAGAATGGCGCGGATCCCGGGCTTGAGCTTGTCGGTGTCAGGATAGGGAACCGGCTTCAGATTGGCACGTGCCGAGACATCGGCGGCCAGAACGGATACCGGAGCCAGGCCCAGAACGAGCACCAACGACAGAACGAAGATCAACGGTTCGCGAATTCGTGAAACTGGGACCATGCAGACTCCTGCAGAAAGCGCGCGCCATTCACTCGAGGTGCGCTTCCTTCGTTGTGGTGCAATCATGCCGCGGCC